>CALMDN010000177.1 GCA_937864935.1 uncultured Bacteroidales bacterium | reverse complement strand
TCGGTTTGGTTTCGCCGCGATGATAAAGGCCGGCAAGTTCCGGATAAACAAGACTCCAGTCCGGTTCTACGTGGGGTGGTTCGAATGCTGAGAAGAAGAAGATCAGCGCTTCTGTTCCCAATCCGATAATAAGCATTTCATTGGCACCTGTATAGTGATTGATTTTAAAAAGTGCTCCAAGAATAACCACGGCAGCACCAATACCATATAGTTTAGCCATGAAGTTTCTGAACCCTCTTCCTCTTACTAAATTGTTCAATCCCATGATTGTAGCGTGTTAATTTGTTGATTTTGAGTTGATTTGACTATCTTAAAAACCGTTTGGCAGAAATTTCAAGAACCTGTTAGTTATAGATTTTCGAAGCTCTGGCCGGATTATCATCTTTCTGACGACCCATATAATTCTGAACACAACGGAATCCGATGTAGGATTTGGAGGTATCCTGGAATTCATAAGCGCGGGCGTTCACCTGAAGGTAATAGGAAATGTCTTTCCATGAACCACCGCGGACGACTTTTCTCTTGAGTGCAGGAGGATCGCTGTCTTTGGCGTTGTAGCTGTATGCCGGGTTCATATCCCAGGTAAAATTGTAAGATGATTCATCAAAAGCATCGTTGGTCCACTCAGCCACATTGCCGGCCATATCATATAAACCAAAATCGTTGGCCGGATAGTGTGCTACGATAACCGGGGTAAGACCGCCATCGTCGACATAATTTCCGCGAAGAGGCTTGAAGTTGGCGAGAAAACATCCCTTTTCGTTGCGGGTATAAGGTCCGCCCCATGGATACGGGCTGAATGAATTGCCTCCACGGGCTGCCCATTCCCATTCGGCTTCGGTCGGAAGCCTGAACTCGTTGACTACCGCGTTTCCTTTACCGTTCAGATAGGCGCGCAGCAATTCGGTACGCCAGATGCTGAATGCTTTGGCCTGTTTCCAGTTCACTCCTACAACAGGATAATTGTCATAGGCCGGATGCCAGAAGTAACGTTCAGTCATCGGATCGTTGTAGGCATAGGCATAATCGTGAATCCAGGCAAGCGTATCTGGGTAAACGTTGATGACTTCTTTGCGGACGTAGAGTGAACGGTCTTTCAAACCCTGAGGACGGTTCGCAAGTCCGGCATTGATGGGGTCTCCGGCAGAAAAGTCTTTTCCTGCGGCGGCTTTATAATCAACCCAATAGTATTCATAGAACAATTTACGGGTATCGATCTCCTTGCGGCGGAAATAACGCTCGTGTTCCGGAAGAAACATATCGGCCAGTGCTTCGCGCTCTTCTTCACCATTCCATTTCAACTCGGTTTTCCAGTTGAGGAAAGGAGGATCGTAGGTTTCACCGGTCTTCTTGTTCTCCTCAATCAGGTATTCCTCGGGTTTTACATCACCGAGTTTCCTGCGGGCGATTGAATCCCTTACCCAGAATACAAACTGACGATATTCGTTGTTGGTGATTTCGGTCTCATCCATGTAAAAAGCGCTCACCGAAACTGTGCGGGGATCGTTGATGTGTGCATAGGGCACATCCTGATCGCCAACACCCATGGTAAAACTACCCATCGGGATGTAGGCCATACCAAAAGGATCGGGCTGATAGAATTTTTCACGCTTTGAAACACCTACAAGTTCACCATTTCCTGAATTTCCACAACTACTCAGGATAAGGGCAGCAATTAGGTAGTTAAGTAGTTTTTTCATGTTTGTAACTGATTTTAATGCAAATAACGGCTTCACCAAGGCTTTATTATGGCTATCCCCGATTTTTTGAACCGACAAAAATAGCATTTTAATTATTCCATCCAAATTTCTTTTACAAGAAACGGGTATTCCTGAAACTCCGTTTTGACTTCTCCAGTTCGAGTTTAAAACAATAACGAAGCATGACTTCATGACTACCGGCTCCTCCGATTTTCGACAACGGAATATCGTATGCGTAACCAAAACTGATGTCTTTCATATAAAAACCGAGCATCACAGCAGCGGTTTCCTGAAAACGGTAGGTAAGTCCTCCCCAGAATTTACGGTTGTACTCAACCCTGGCATTCAGATCGGCCTGTATGGTTGTGCCATCATACTTAACAAAAGCTGAAGGTATAAATACATAAGCAGGATTTCTGATCCAGGATATTTCATAACCGGCAGTTGCATAATAATGGCGCCTGAGTTTAAATTCAGGACTTCCGGCTGCAGTGCCGAGCTGACGTGTTCCTTCAAGTAACTGGGTAGCCGATAACCCAAGAAAAAGACCGTTGGGTTCGAGGTAAAAGGCCCCAAGGGCAAGATCGGTAAACATGGTGCTCTCATTTCCGCCCGAAAGCAGGGGATCGCCGCCATCAACCGGTTTAAGTTTATTGAAATCGAGCGATTTATTCAAAAACCCGACATTGAAACCAATCCCGAGTTCTCCACCGGCAACCGGACGGTTGTAGGCATATCCCAGTTTCACATATACATCCCTGAAATACCCGATTTTGTCCTGCATCACGGTGGCCGAAACGCCTCCGCGCAAGATCCTGACCGGAGCATCTCCTGAAAAAATAAAGGTCTGTGGCGATACTTTGGTGCCTTCCGCATCTTCAATACCAAGCCATTGTTCCCTAACAATACCGGTAACACAGATTGCATCACGCAATCCGGCATAACCGGGATTGACGGCCATGTGGTTAAACATGTTCAACGTTATCTGAGGCTCCTGCTGCCCCATAACAACTGAAGGAGCAATACCAAGAACCAGTAACGATAAAAACGACAGGTAAATTCGCTTCAACATCAGATGCACTATCAGATAATGCTTGTAAATAAAACAACACAATGTCGGAGAAATATTTTCAATTTCTATGTTTGAAACTAATCCCCTGAAAACTGCAGAATGTCCTCCCTGAACAAATCCAATCTCATCACAGCGTAAAACAAATAACCCCGAAAACCGAGATTTATTTTGTGAGGTGCTGTATATTTATTGAATTCTGTCGCAAAGGTAATACTTTAGATCAGTATTAACTTACCCAAACCCGAAAATGCATACAAAAGTTTATTGCTCTGCCCTGAATTTTATCATTTTTGTTTCAGCTACCCCTGTCTGCTCTTCATGATGTACATTTTCTTTACACAAAATTCTGATGAGATTTTTCAGCGATATTATCAATGTTCTGAAAATCTGGTTAGCTTTGCAGACCAATTCTGAAAATGCTATTTACCTCATTAACAAGCAACTAATATGACTTTCATCAGAAATGAACGGCTGTTTTCGAAAAAATGGTTCATTGCCTATACCCTGATTGTGATCGGTTCTTTCATCCTGGCAGCCGGTTTTGTGTTCTTTATCAACCCCTACAACATAGTCCCCGGCGGGGTTTATGGCATCGGCATTGTGGTTCACCAGCTCACCAAGGGCCTGTTCCCGTTCTGGCCGACCGGAATCCCCATTGGTTTGTTCGGACTGGCGCTGAATGTCCCGCTTACCATCATCGGCATAAAAGTTCTTGGCCCGCGTTTCGGCATCAAAACAGTGGTCGGATTCATACTCACTTCTGTCTTTATGGACCTGCTTACCATGATAGTCGGGGAAAACGACCCCCTGGGGCTGGCAAAGGATGTCTTTATGGCCAGTGTGTTCGGCGGTGTGACCATCGGTTTCGGACTCGGACTGATATTTAAATCAAAAGCCACCTCCGGCGGATCAGACATTGTTGCCATGATCATAGCCAAATATACCAGACTTCCTCTTGGCCAGCTCATGATCTATGTTGATTCGGTGATCGTGCTGCTCGGACTGGTTGTTTTCAGAGACTGGCACATCCCCCTCTACTCCTGGATTGTGATTTTCGTAACCGGCAAAGTCATTGACATTACCATGCAGGGGGTCAGCTACGATAAAACCCTCTTTATTGTATCAAGTCAGTTTGAACTTATCCGTGACAAAATCATCAACGACCTGAACCGCGGAGGAACTTTTATTCCGGGAAAGGGAATGTTCAACAATGCGGATAAAACCATTATTTTTACGGTACTCAACCGCCGCGAACTCGCCATACTGGAGGAATACATACACCAGGTTGACCCGAAGGCGTTTGTGACAGTGATGGAAGCTAACGAAATTCTGGGCGAAGGATTCAAATCGCTGCATGATAAAATCAGTGAATAGAAACCAACACCACCATCCGTTAAACAACAATAAGTGAAAAATGGCATTTCTGCAGAAAGACAAGGTTTTCACCCGTAAATGGTTTTACTCCTATGCATTGATTGTTGCAGGGACCTTCCTTGTTTCCCTGGGATATGTCTATTTTATCACCCCTTACAGAATAGTCCCCGGCGGTATTTACGGGATATCCATCGTATTGCATCACCTTTACGGTTGGCCGGTCGGACTCACTGCTCTGGCTTTCAATATCCCGCTTACCATCATCGGAACACGGGTACTTGGGCCCCGTTTCGGATCCAAAACCGTTGCCGGATTTGTCTTAACCTCACTCTTCGTAGACCTTTTGTCGTTCTACTCAGGCTTCAAACCACTGGTCGACAGCGATCCGCTGCTCTCGTCGCTCTTTGGCGGGGCCCTGATCGGAGCCGGAGTAGGACTGATCTTCAAATCAAAAGCCACTTCCGGCGGGTCGGATGTTATTGCCATGATCATTGCACGCTATACAAAACTTCCCCTGGGACAGCTGATGATGGGTGTGGATTCGGTGATTGTACTCATAGGATTCCTGGCCTTCGGCGACTGGCGGATCCCGCTTTACTCCTGGCTCACCATTTTTGTGATGGGCAAGGTCATCGATGCCGTGCTCTCAGGGATTTCGTATGAAAAAACCATCCTGATCGTATCCGACAAGCATGAGGAGATCCGCGATAAAATCATCAGAGATCTCAACCGCGGAGGCACCTTCCTACATGGAGAAGGCATGTACAACGGCAGTCCCAAGAAGGTGATCTTTACCGTAGTTAACCGGCGCGAACTCGCCATGCTTGAGGAGTTCATCAACCAGATTGATCCGAAGGCATTCCTCACCGTTATGGACGCCAACGAAATCCTTGGACAGGGATTCAAATCTCTGAAAGATAAGCTGGAGGATTAGGGCATAGAGCCTGGGGCATGGGGCTTATGGCATAGGGCCTGCAGCCTGGAGCCTGGAGCATTGTCCTGTGTATACTTTTTACTTTTTACTTTGAGCTTTGAACTTTGAACTTTGAGCTTGTCTGCCTGCCGTCAGAGCAGGCAAGCAAAGGGCATGGGGCTGGTGGCTGGTAGCTGAGTGATTCCATCACCCCATCACCCCATCCTTCCATCACTCCAACATTATCTGAATAACTTCACAATATCGTTTCCGTTTGCGAAGATCAGCAGTCCGAAAAGCAGAATCATCCCGACAATCTGGGCATTCTCAAGAAACTTATCGGATGGCTTGCGGCCTGTAATCATTTCATAAAGCAGGAACATCACATGTCCGCCGTCGAGCGCCGGAATCGGAAGCACATTCAGGATGGCGAGCATAATCGACAAAAAGGCAGTCAGGCCCCAGAATGCAGCCCAGTCCCAGGTGGAGGGGAAAATGTTGCCGATGGTGATGAATCCACCTACCGATTCATAAGCTTTCACTTCAGGTGAGAAGAGCAACTTAAGCTGCTTCAGGTAGTTGCCCACCCCTTTCCAGGTCTTGTTGAATCCGGCGGGAATGGCAGCCAGAAACGAATAGCTTTTTTCGCTGAACTGAAACTGCCCTGCGGGATTGGTGTATGCACCGATAAGGCCGGTTTCGGGTACTTTAATGTTGAAGGAGAGTGTATCTTTCTCCCGGATGGCAGTCAGGCTGACTTCCTTTGATTTGTATTGTGGCAACAGTGCCCTGAATTCATCGAAATACTCAACGAGCGAATCATTGATCCCGATAATCCTGTCACCCTTTTTCATACCGGCTGCTTCAGCGGCCGCCCCCTTGGAAAATCCTTCCACGATAAACTGCATACGGGCATTGATGAAGTCAGGTGACTGATGTTTGAGAAGTTTCGCCAGAAAGCCTTCCGGAATCTGCACCGTGGTTGGTTTGCCATCGCGCTCTACTTCAATGGTACGTGCATTCTCAAGAATGATTCTGCCCGGAATTTTAAAGAAATCCTCCACGGGCTGGTTGTCAACCGAAAGGATTTTATCACCGTTCCTGAGTCCCATTTCCTGTGCCACAGAGTCGGCAACAATCCCGTATTTTACCTGTGAAGTTGGCAGATACTGTTCACCCCATACCCACAGCATACCTATATATATAGCGATGGCGAGCAGGATATTTACCGTTACGCCGCCAAGCATGATGATGAGGCGCTGCCATGAAGGTTTGCTCCTGAACTCCCAGGGTTGTGGCGGAAGCTGCATCTGCTCCTTGTCCATCGATTCATCGATCATGCCGGAGATTTTTACATACCCCCCCAGCGGCAGCCATCCCAGCCCGTATTCGGTTTCGCCCTTTTTGAATTTGAAAAGTGAGAACCATGGGTTGAAGAAAAGGTAGAATTTTTCCACCCTTGTTTTAAACATCTTGGCTGTGATAAAATGCCCGAATTCATGAAAAATTACAAGAATTGACAAACTTAAAAGCAACTGAGCCGCTTTGATGAGAATTTCCATTTTTTAAAACCGTTTTAATATTTTTGAACTACTTAACAATGTTTTTGAACGAAGGTTTCGGAATGATGACCATCAGCCGGTGATATTGAGTGCCAGCTCCCTTGTCAGGCGGTCGGTGACTGAATAAACTTCAAAATCCGGTTGTGCCACGAACTCAGATTTTTCAATACATGATTCGATTACCGAAGGAATATCCGGAAATCCGATTTTGTCTTTCAGAAAAGCATTGACAGCGATCTCATTGGCAGCATTGAGCACACAGGGAGTATTCCCTCCTGCCTGCAAAGCCTTGTAGGCAAGGTCAAGACACCGGAAACTGACCATATCCGGCTGTTCGAAAGTCAGTTGCGGGAAGTCGGCAAAGCTGAACCTTGGTTGCGCTGTTTTTAGTCTGACAGGGTAAGACAAGGCATATTGTATCGGGATTTTCATATCGGCCAGGCCGAGCTGGGCCTTGATGGATCCGTCTTCGAACTGAACCATGCTGTGTACAACCGACTGCGGATGTACTACTACCTCGATTTGCTCCGGGGTTAGTCCGAAAAGCCACCTGGCTTCGATCACCTCCAGCCCTTTATTCATAAAGGTTGCAGAATCTATGGTAACTTTACAGCCCATGTTCCAGTTGGGGTGCCTGAGTGCCTGCTCTTTGGTTACTGTGCGCAGAAACTCCATATCCCGGCCACGGAATGGTCCGCCAGAAGCAGTCAGGTAAATTTTCTCCACCGGATTGTGAACCTCACCGGCCAGGCATTGAAATATCGCCGAATGCTCCGAATCAACAGGAAAAAGATTCACCCCTTTCTCTCTGGCCCTTCGGGTAACCAGTTCACCGGCAACCACAAAGGTTTCCTTGTTTGCTATGGCTATCTGACGACCGGCTTCAATGGCACATAGTGTAGGTTTGAGGCCGGCATAGCCAACCAGAGCAATCAGTACCATGTCGATGGTCTCCATCTCGAGAATCTGGCAAAGGGCCGCTTCACCGGAATATACTTTGATGTGGTAAGGTTCCAGGGCTGCAGAAACCTTCTGATACAGGTGATCGGCCCCGATCACCACGGCGTTGGGTCTGAACTCCATGGCCTGACTAATGAGTAAAGCCGAATTGCTGTTGGCCGATAAGACCTCAACCTCGAAGAAATCTTTCTGCTCCCTGATCACTTCCAGCGCCTGGGTTCCGATTGATCCGGTTGAACCGAGTATGGCGATACGTTTCTTCAAGTTTCTACAGTTAGGTCAGAACGAGATGTATTGTTCAGGATCAACAGCCCTTCCGTTGATCCAAAGCTCGAAGTGCAGGTGGGGACCGGTCGACAATTCGCCCGATTCACCAATGATGGCAATGCTTTCACCTGCCTTTACGTATGCTCCCTGTTTGCGGAGCAATACCGAGTTGTGTTTGTACACCGTAACCACATTGTCAATGTGTTGTACAGCGATCACATATCCGGTTTCAGCAGTCCATTCAGAGAAAATTACCGTGCCGTCATAGGCCGCCTTGATCGCTTCATTTCGGGCAGAAACCACATCGAGTCCGAAATGCTGCCTTGAGGGGTTGAAACGGTTGGTGATCACACCCTTGAGGGGTGTAAAGAAACTGAGCTTGCTTAACGACGGGCTGTGGGGAGTTGCTTTCTGGCCCGGACGAAGGTTGTACCGGCTCTGGTTTTCAACCTCTGCGCGGAGCAGCGAATCTTCCCTGCCACGGGTGTTGCGTATTCCGGCATACTTCGACCGGGCCGCGGAGTCAGACTTTACCGGGCTGGCCGAAACATTCTCTGGCTCTTCACCCGAAATCACCCGTTTCATATTCATGATAAAAAGGTCCTTGTCCTTAACCGCTGCTTCAATGGAATCGGCTTTCAGCTGCAATTCGTAAAGTTCCTTCTGAATGTTTGTATCTTTATAACCCGGAATGTACTCCCTCAAAGGTGTAAAGGCGATCAGATAACTCGTAAGAAATACCAGTATGATGGCCAGCATGCCGGTAATCACAAATACATTCAGTCTCGAAAGCCTGAAGGACAACTTTTCTTCAAAAGTATCCTCGTCAAGAATAACAAGGCGGTATTTATCCCTGAGTTTCTGATACCAGCGAACCTTTGGCTCTTCAGTGGGATCAGCTTTAACTTTTCGGGATGACATGGCAGGAATGCAATGGTTAGATTGGTCAGCAAATATCGGAAAAAAAAGTGTCTGGGCCTGATTTTATGTTTTATTGGCACTTTTCGGTGATCAGCACCGGCAGAGCTCACCATGAAGAAGTTCACCGATGCTTTACCGAAATTTAACATTCACCGGAAGGCCCGTTTTCAACAGGCAATTGTTTCCGACAAGAAGCTTTCCCCGGATTCTGCCTTATATAATGCGGTATAATCTGCCCGATTCAAAAAAATAAAATATTTTTGCAAATTGTCAGTTATTTAATGAAACTGTAAATCCGCATTTACTTGACTACAAAATTTATAACCCATCGCAGGTTTTTTTTATCGGGTCTGGCACTGATGCTTGTTATCTCTGCCTGTTCTACCCGCAAAAACACATTTACCCGCCGTGCATTTCACAATGTTACAGCCCACTACAATGCCTACTGGAACGGCAATGAAAGCCTGAAAGAAGGCATTGCCGAACTGCGTAAAAATGCCCGCGATAACTATACAACCGTGCTGCCGGTCTACAACCTCGGAACCCAGAACAATGCCCAGACAATCAACCCCAACATGGACAGGGCCATTGAAAAGGCCTCGAAGGTAATTCAGAAGCACAGCATGTACTTCGACAAGAAGGAACATGTGAAATGGGTTATACAGAGTTACATGCTGATCGGTAAAGCAAACTTCTACAAACAGGATTACAATGCAGCCCGGCGGGCTTTCGAGTATGTGAGCAAGCAATACAGCGAAGAGCCCGTGAAGTACGAGGCGGAAATGTGGACCGGACGCTGCTTCAAGCAACTGAAACAATACGACAAGGCCGTTGCGATGTACGATAAGGTTACTTCAGAGAAACCAGAACTGCAGTTGCCCTGGATTGTCAGAAAGGAATTGCCCCTTGCCTATGCCGATATGATGATCGCCCAGGGCAAATACAGTCAGGCCCGCCAGTTTATTGAGAAAGCCATCCCGCTCAACCGCAACGCCAAACTGCGGACCCGACTCAATTTCATCCTGGCCCAGATTTATCAGCTCGAGAAAAAGGATGTACGCGCCAGCGAGTACTTTACAAAAGTCGTAAAGGGCAGTGCTTCCTTCGAGATGGCTTTCAATGCCCGCATCAACCTGGCCAGGGTCTACAGCTCAAACAGCGGCGATAAAAGGATGATTGTCAAGGAACTTGAAAAAATGCTGAAAGACATTAAAAACAAAGACTTTCAGGACCAGATCTATTACGCCCTTGCCGACATTGCATTTAAAGACAGAAATGATACCCTGGGTGTAAAATACCTCCGCAAATCGGTAGCCAGCAGTGTAAACAACGATTATCAGAAATCCGTCTCCTCGCTGAGGCTTGCGGATATCTATTTCAAAAGGCCTGATTACGGTCAGGCTCAGGCTTACTACGACAGTACCATCATGTTTCTGCCGAAAGATTTTCCTGATTATGATAAGATTTACGCCAAAACAGACATCCTTACCCGCCTGGTAGGGTTTCTGCAGACCGTTCATGTCCAGGACAGTCTGCAACAATTGGCCGGCATGTCGGAGGCTGACCGCAATAAGGTGATCGACAAGGCGATAGCTGAGTTTATCAAAAAAGAAGAGGAAGAAAAAAGGCGGGCAGAGGAAGAACGGCTTGCAGAAATGGCCGGGGTCGGAATTCAGGGGCGGCAGATTGTGGATCAGGATAAAGGAATGGCCTCCATTGGGGGCGGTGGGTGGTATTTTTACAATCCTTCGGCCATCAGCATGGGGTATTCTGAGTTTCTGAGAAAGTGGGGAAGGCGAAGGCTCGAAGACAACTGGCGGTTGAGCAACAAGCGTCAGGTGACCATGGATGAACTCTCGGAGTTGCCCGGCGATAATCCGGCCGACTCAACTGGCGGAGATAAAAAAGATGGCAAGGGAAGTGTGGATTACAAGAGCCGCGACACCTACCTGAAAAACCTTCCCATGACCCCCGAAAAAGTTTCCGCCAGCAATGTACTGATTGCCGATGGCCTGTTCAATGCCGGCATGATCTACCTCGAAGAACTGCTCGATAAACCCAAGGCCATTGAAACCTTCACCGAACTGATCACCCGCTTTCCTGAAGACTCTGCAGTCCTGCAGTCGAGTTATCATCTCTACAGGGCATACCGCGACCAGGGGGATTCCGTGAAGATGGAAACCTACAAGGAGAAAATTATCCGCGGGTTTCCTGACAGTGATTATGCCAGAATTCTCAAAGACCCGAACTACAAGATTCAGCTTGAAGAGCAGCGCAACAGGGTAAAAACCCTTTACGAAGAAGCTTACCTGGCTTTTGAGCGGAAACAGTTCCGCACAACCATCATTTATTGTAACGATGCTCTGGCAAACTACAAAGACGAAAACCTGCTGCCCCGTTTCGCCTACCTGAAAGCTGTTGCCCGCGGTAAAACGGAAAATGCGGATTCCATGAAGGTTGACCTGACACGCCTCATCACCCAATACCCGAAGAGCGATGTGGTACCCCTGGCCCGCAAACTGCTCGGTCAGGAAGCACAACCCCCGGCATCGCAGACCACGGCAGGAAACGACACAACCAAAGCCGCTCCCAAACCGGCAGACATTTCCATGTACAAATTCAATCCGGCATCTACCCATTTCTATGCCCTGGTGGTGGATGGCACGGCGGTGAATGTATATGGTACCAAAGTGAGGATCACCGACTTCAACACCAAAAATTACAGTGTGGAAGGGTTGCAGGTGAACAGCGTGCTGCTCGACAATAACCGGCAGATGATTACCATCAGCAGCTTTAATGAACTCGAAAAGGCTCTGAGGTATTTCAACGGACTGAAATCGGATACTTACGTGTTTTCGGGTATGCGCGAAGGGACCTATGAGCAGTTTCTGATCTCATCGGAGAATTACCCGATATTCTTCAAGGAAAAGAATACAAGGGCATATCTTGAGTTCTTTGAGAAAAATTACATCAAAAAATAAACCGAAAAGGCGATCATCAAAACCCCGGACACATGGCAAAAAATACCATTCCTGAACCTCCCCCATCGGCAAATCTCATTCAGTCGGGCACTTCAATTACTGGTGATATTCAATCGAACGGCAACATCCGTATTGATGGAGTACTGAACGGCACCATCAATGCCGGAGGCAAGGTGATACTTGGCTCAACCGGGTCGGTGGAGGGCGACATCCGGTGCATGAATGCCGACATTGAAGGCAGGGTCAACGGCAGCATCAGGGTGAGGGAATTGTTATCCTTCAAAGCTACTGCTGAAGTTACCGGCGAGATCTTTACAGGAAAGCTGGCCATAGAGCCCGGAGCCCGGTTTACCGGCACCTGCCGCATGGACAACACCCCTCCCGATCAGACCGAAGAATGACAGAATCCGATTCAGGCCGCAAGAAAGGACAGAATCCATTGTCATCCTACGGAAGGTACTCTTCCGTAGCCTTTCAGATGGGCCTCTTGATTGCGGCCGGATCCTTCGGGGGATATCAGCTCGATAAGCTCCTCAGAACACAATTTCCCGTTTTTACCATTGTGATCTCCATACTGGCAGTTTTCGCATCTATGTGGCTGATGGTTAAAGAACTAAACAATAAAAACAACAAAAAGTGAATCAGAAACTCAGTGTGTTTACCAAACAGCTTCTTATCGTCGCTACCATTACCGGCCTGGCAGTCATTGCCCTCATGTTCACGATTCCTGCACATTACATCAGTCCGGCCCTGCCCTACCTGCTGATCTTCTTCACCGCCTCCACCCTGATCTCCTACTACTTTGTTCAGAAAAAAATGCAGGCCTCTGCTTCGGGCTTTGTTACTGCCTTTATGGCAAACTCCATCATCCGGCTGCTGCTTTATCTTATGGTAATTGTTGCCTATGCCTTTACCAACAAGGCTGATGCAGTAAACTTCATCATCAGTTTCTTTGTCCTGTACATCATTTTTACCGCTTTTGAGGCCGTGTTTTTCCTGAAATTAAAACAGTGATCAACCTGCATCACCCAACATCGATACCATCCTTTCCTGATAGTGTCTATTATGTTTATAATTAGTTTATTAGGAAGATATTTAGCCCTTTTCATCTAAATCTGATGAAATATAAGCCCACTTTCCAAACTATTTCAAAGAATTTCTGTTTAATTTTAGACTCAAATCTTTAAACAAATAAGTTGGACAGAATTTACACTGCTGATGCTTAAACTTTTAACTTTGAGACAAAATTGTGACCAATGATTTTTATTACCCGTAAAGAACACTTTAATGCAGCACACCGGCTTTTCAGGCCCGAATACAGTGATGCGAAAAACCTGGAGGTATTTGGCAAATGTTCGAACCCCAACTGGCATGGGCACAACTATGAGCTCTTTGTAACCGTTAAGGGAGAGGTGGATCCTGAAACAGGATTTCTCATCAACCTGAAGGAGCTGAGCAGGTTGATCAACGAACTGGTGGTAGACAAACTGGATCACAAAAACATCAATGTGGAGGTTGACTTTATGCAGGGCAGGCTGGCATCGGCTGAGAATATCGCCATTGCTATATGGGAACAGCTGGAGGGGCCGGTAGCCTTTGCAGGAGCAACACTTCACAGTGTTAAATTATTCGAAACAGAAAGAAACTTTGTTGAGTACTTTGGTACCTGACTCTAAAAAATCTTACCGATGAGCAGCGAGATTGTAAAAGAAATGATCATTGAAAACATGATGGATGATTATGATATGGCCGATGGCTATCAGAAACGCGATTTATACAATGTGAAAACCATTGGAAAACTCGCAAAGCATTACCATGAAATCCTTAAACTGATCGGGGAAGACCCTGAGCGCGAGGGCCTCTTAAAAACGCCTGAACGGGTGGCAAAGGCCATGCAGTTTCTGACCCATGGTTACGATCTGAAACCCGAGGAGATTCTTCGTTCAGCCATGTTTAAGGAAGATTACCGGCAAATGGTGCTGGTAAAAGACATCGAAGTCTATTCGATGTGTGAGCACCACATGATTCCGTTTTTTGGCAGGGCCCATGTGGCCTATATCCCCAACGGCTACATTGTGGGATTGAGCAAAATCCCCCGCATTGTGGATGCCTTTGCCCGCCGGCTTCAGGTTCAGGAACGGCTTACCACACAGATAAAAGAGGTGATTCAGAACACCCTCAAACCACTTGGGGTTGCCGTGGTCATAGAAGCCCAGCATATGTGCATGAGCATGAGGGGCATACAGAAACAGAATTCCGTAACCACCACCTCTGACTTTACCGGCGCCTTTCTGGTTGATAAAACCCGGGCCGAGTTTATCCACCTCATCGGATCAAGGCTTCACGGTTAATTACAGGTACTTCACAATCGGGCAGGTTTCTCTCTGTTAGGCGGGAAACCTGCTTTTTTTTTCGTCGCAACAATCAGGATAGTATTCCACTAAGTTTAACGGAATGGATCTCCGGATTGCCCTTACAGATCTTTTACGTGAGAATCATGAAAAACCGCTGCATTGCCTTACATTTGCATATACAGCGTTCCAATCCACAAAGCCGGAAAATATGTACCGTTTACTACTCATTATAATCATGGCCATCCCTTCAGCCATTATCGCACAGGTACCCTTAACCCCTTCCGAATCGATTGATTTTACAAAGGTTACCGCTTACAACGAAATAGCGCCCTTTCTCTCGAACACGCAAAAAGTCTCCCCCTTTCTAAAGCTGCCAGTTATCGGCCAAAGCGTTAATAAACGGAATATCCATGCGGTGACATTCTCGTCCGGTGAGTTTGGTAAGGATTCCACGAAAGTGAAGGTGCTGATGTTTGCCCAGCAGCATGGCAACGAACAATCGGGGAAAGAGGCGGCCCTGCTGCTTATCCGTGAGCTGACCAGACCCGAAAACCACTACCTGCTCAGCCGCCTCGACATTGCCATCATTCCACAGGTGAATCCCGATGGTTCGGAGCTCAACCAGCGGCGGAATGCCAGCCAGGCCGACCTGAACCGGAATCACCTGATTCTGACTGAGCCCGAAACAAAAGCCCTTCATGCCTTTTTTGATCAGTTCCTTTTTGAGGTTACCCTCGATGTTCATGAGTACAGCCCCTACAGTGATGATTGGATG
>CALMDN010000176.1 GCA_937864935.1 uncultured Bacteroidales bacterium | reverse complement strand
GGCCATTGAATTCTGGGACGACCTCAATCAGTAACCCCGACCGCTGACCATTGCTGCCACTACAACTCAATTAACGATGCCAACTTCCGGAAAATTTTCTCTGATACGAATGCCTGCCCGGTCAGCAACACTGGTTATTGTCCTGATTCTATCACTGACAACCTTCAGCACACTGGCCCAGATCACCAAAGTGAGGGGGAAGGTTTCAGATGCACTTACCGGAGAGCCAATGCCTTTTGTCAACATCTTCTTCAAAGGAACAACCACCGGGGCAACCAGCGATATTGACGGATTCTACAGCATCGAAACACGGCTCGCTACCGACACCCTGGTGGCCTCCTGTGTAGGCTACGAGATTCTGCGCAAACCGGTGATACGGTATCGTTATCAGGAAATTAACTTTTTGCTTCAGCCAAACCAGATCAGTCTCTCCGAGGTGGTGATTGTACCCGGTGAAAATCCGGCAGAAATCATCCTGAAAAAGGTGATTGAGAAAAAACCTGACAACAACCGCGAAAAACTTGACTTTTACGAGTTTGAAGCCTACAACAAAATTCAGGTTGATGCCAACAACCTCTCGGAGAAATTCATGAACAGAAAAATTCTGAAACCCTTTCAGTTTATTTTCGATTATGTGGATACTTCATCGGTCAATGGCAAAACCTATCTGCCGGTCTTCCTCTCTGAGTCGCTTTCCGATGTGTATTACCGCAAAAATCCGACAGCCTCACGTGAGGTGATCAAAGCCAACCGCGTATCGGGAATCAGGGATGAGAGTGTTTCGCAGGTGCTTGGCGACAAGGTTCAGCAGGTGAACATCTACGACAATTACATCACCTTGTTTTTCAAGAATTTTGTGAGTCCGGCAGCCGGTTTCGGACTGCTGTATTACAAATATTATCTGGTCGACAGCGCAAACATCGATGGGCAGTGGTGTTACAACCTGGCCTTTAAACCCCGGCGCAAACAGGAGTTTACCTTTACCGGGAATATGTGGATCCACGACACCACTTTTGCTGTAAAAAGGGTTGACATGCGCATAGCCGATGATGCCAACATCAATTTTATCAATGACATGCTGTTGCAGCAGGAATACACCCTGGTCGACCGCAGGTACTGGATGCTTTCGAGAGACCGGCTGGTGGTGGATTTTAACCTGACGGAAAGGGATTCGGCCACCAACATCGGCTTCTATACAACCAAAACCACAACTTACCGGAACTTCGTCATCAACACACCCCGGGATAAAGAATTTTACAACACCCCTGTGGCTGTAATGGTTGACAACAATGCCAATGAAAAAACCGATGAATTCTGGCAGAAATCGAGGCACGAAGAACTCTCCCGGCGCGAAAACATGGTTTACCAGATGGTTGATACATTGAAAACACTGCCCATTTTCAACACCTGGGTTGACATCATTCAGATGGCCACCACCGGATACTATGTAAAAGGGAAAATGGAATGGGGGCCTTACATGTCAACCTACAGCTTCAATTCCCTCGAGGGGCACCGCCTCAGACTGAGCGGGCGCACCAGCAACACCTTCAGTACACGGATTATGTTCGACGGATACACCGCCTATGGATTCCGTGATGAGCAGCTCAAGTACGGAGGTGGCTTTATGTATATGGTCGATAAGAATCCCCGGAGGGTGCTGGGCGGATCGTTCAAATACGATGTTGAACAACTCGGACAGAGCCAGAATGCCTTCAGGGAGGACTTCCTGCTGGCAGCCATCTTCAGAAGAAATCCGGCCGACAAACTTTCGATGGTAAATCAATATAAAACCTATTACGAACATGAGTGGTTTACCGGCCTGACCAATACCTTCAGCTTCACCCAACGCAGCATCTGGAGTGCCGGCCGCGTTCCCTTCGCCCTCAACTGCAACAACGGTGATTGTCTGAAACTTACCGATGTACTCAGAACCTCCGAGTTTTCATTGTCTACCCGCTTTGCCTACCAGGAGAAGTTTATCTCGGGAGAATTTGAAAGGGTGAGCCTTGGGGCCAAGTATCCGATCATCGAACTCAACTATACCTATGGCGCACCCGGGCTTTTCGACAGCCAGTTCGAATTTCACCGGCTTCAGTTCGGAATACGGCACTGGTTTAACATCATGTCGCTGGGCTGGTCGAAATATGCCGTGGAAACCGGCAAAATCTGGGGCTCTCTCCCCTATCCGCTGCTGAAAATCCATCCGGGCAACGAAACCTACTGGTACGATGAATCGGCTTTCAACCTGATGAATTATTACGAATTTGTCAGCGATCAGTACATCAGCTTCTTTTATACCCACCACTTCGTCGGATTTTTCCTGAACAAAGTCCCCCTGATGAGGAAACTCAAATGGCGTGAAGTAGCCCAGGTAAAGGGCGTTATTGGAAATGTGACCAAAAGGAACCTTGAATATTCATCACTTCCGCCGGGAACCTTTACAACGGGCAAGCCCTATTTTGAAGCAGGCCTAGGAATCGAAAATATTTTCAGGTTTATACGCGTTGATGCTATCTGGAGACTCAGCTACTACGATCATCCGGATATCACGAAATTCGGGGTGATGGTTTCCATGCAGTTTGATTTCTGAGGATTCCCAGCCTGCCTCTTCAAATATTTGATAATTTTGCACAGGCATATGGCAACGCAGATCAGGCATCTGATTGCCTGCAGGCATAGACCACAACGGCTTAAACCGGCAAAGTACCCTTACCGATGATATTGAGAACAGAAAACTTAGTTAAAAAATACCGTCAGCGGACCGTTGTTGATAGGGTGTCAGTTCAGGTTGAACAAGGTGAAATTGTTGGTTTGCTGGGTCCCAACGGCGCAGGGAAAACCACCTCATTCTACATGATTGTCGGGCTGATAAAGCCACTATCGGGCAAGGTATTTCTTGACGATACCGATATTACAGAAATGCCCATGTACCGGAGGGCACAGATGGGCATCGGTTATCTGGCGCAGGAAGCCTCTGTTTTCAGGCAATTGAGCGTTGAAGACAACATTGCGGCTGTACTGGAGTTCACTTCGCTCTCAAAAGCCGGTCAGAAGGAGAAACTGGAATCCCTGATACAGGAGTTCGGGCTGGGTCATGTTAGGAAAAGCCGCGGTATTCAGCTCTCAGGCGGTGAAAGAAGGAGAACCGAGATAGCCCGTGCCCTGGCTGTAAACCCCAACTTCATTCTGCTCGATGAGCCTTTCGCCGGCGTTGACCCCATTGCCGTGGAAGACATTCAGCACATCGTTTCGAAACTCAAGGATAAAAACATCGGAATTCTGATCACCGATCACAATGTGCACGAAACCCTCAACATTACCGACAGGGCCTACCTGCTGTTCGAGGGATCAGTTCTGAAATCCGGCACAGCCGAAGAACTGGCTGCCGACGAACAGGTAAGAAACGTGTATCTGGGGAAAAACTTCGAACTCAGGCGCTGAGATAAGTCCGGTCTGAACCGGCATCTATATACCGGCCAGCTCACGGCAGACAACCGAAACCTGTTTTAACTGGAAAGCCTTTTCTTTCTTTCCCGACTTATCGAGATAGCCAATGATGGAATCGATGACATCGAAGTTCACTGCGGCCATATTTTCGTTCTCGAGCAGCTCATTGTAGGTTTCAATGGCCTGATCTGCCCCTTCTTCAATGGCCTTTCTGGCAATCAGATCGGTAACAACCGCTTCATCATCGCCCAGGATGATGGCTTCGATCTGCCGGGTGAGTTCATGGTTGATGCGGGTGCTGGTGTTGTTTAAAACAATAATGGTATTGCGGTGATCAGGGTAACGCATAAAATTGGTGCGGGCACCTTCCCACAATCCGTTGTGGTAAATCACCCTGGTTTCGCCTGCATACCTGATTCTGAATCCATATCCATACAATACTTCCTTTCCACCGGTGGTTTCAACGGGTGTAAATGCCTCCTGAATCAGTTCCTGACTGATCGGCGAGTCGGTATAAAGGGCACAATCCCACCTGAACATATCGCCAATGCTTGAGCAAACCCCTTTATCGCCCACCGGACCATTGTTGCGGGTATCGGTGATGCGCGCATAACCATGCCGTGTGGCCCTGAAGCCATCGGCCTGCCTCCGGCTGACCAGTGAATCGGCGGTGCTGTAAACATAGGTGGAAGTCATCCCAAGAGGACCGAAGATGCGTTTCTGCAGAAAGGCATTCAGACTCATGCCTGATACCCTTTGAACCACCGTTGCAAGCAGCATATAACCGGTATTCGAGTAATCATACCGTGAACCCGGCTTGAAAATGCCGGTAAACGGTA
>CALMDN010000175.1 GCA_937864935.1 uncultured Bacteroidales bacterium | reverse complement strand
GTTCGTAACCGGTATATGGGTTTAACCGGGTGATGGTGAAACGTATATAGCCACTGCTTACAAGTGGCAGGGATGAAAGGATTTCTTCCGCCTCTGCTTTGTTCCTGCATTCAAGCTTCATTATCGCGCAATGGTCTTCGTTGAAATAGATTTCCCTGACAATCCCCTCAAGGTACAATTGGTGCACTTTCAATGCTTCTTCCCTGAGCAATCTGTCGTCGGAAACAGCAGGGCCATTTTTATTTTCCTGTTCAACCGCCAGAAAAATCATAAACTAAGGAATAAATATTTCACCTGTGAGATAGAGCTGAGCCTTGCCTCCGATCCGGCAACGGGCACCATGATCCGAACAGAAAATGGTTCCTCCCCTCCTGGAAAGCTGCTGCGCAATCATCCCGGCTTTACCCAGTTTCTCCGACCACAAAGGTATCAGTGAAGTATGCGCCGAACCGGTTACCGGATCTTCACTGATGCCACACTGCGGGGCAAAAAACCTGGAGACAAAGTCAACCTCATCCCCTGCAGCAGTCACAATCAGGCCCCTTGCCTGCAGTTTCGCAATCTCAATGAAATCCGGAACAAGGTTTCGTACTTCATCCTCACTCCGGAGCACCGCAATCACATCTGTCTTACCTCTGTAAACTTCTGATGGCTGCATCCCTATACAGGATGATAAATCCGTCATGGGATCCACGCGCTGCAGCTGATCTGCCGGAAAGTCGAGAAAAAGCATCCTTTCTGCTTTCGTAACTGTCAACGCTCCGCTCCGGGGTGAGAAAAAGCGGACTACCTCCTCCTTCAGCCCTTCACATTCAAACAATACAAAAGCGGAAGCAAGGGTTGCATGACCGCACAAATCCACTTCCACAGCAGGTGTAAACCACCGGATTTCAATATGGTCACCGGCTTTCACCAGAAATGCAGTTTCGGCCAGGTTGTTTTCGGCAGCGATGTTCTGCATGGTTTCATCGGTCAGCCATTGGTCCAGCAGGCAAACTGCTGCCGGATTCCCTGAGAACAGCCTGTCGGCAAAAGCATCGACCTGGTAAATCCTGATTTTTTTCATAACATCTTTCTTTTATATTTCTGATCTGTTGATAAAATTCACATTACAAAAACACCCAAACCTGTGCACAACCTGACCATGTGTAGCCATATGCCTGTTTCCAGTGCATAGCAAAGGTAATTTATCGTAACCTGTAAAACCGGTATCCAAGGTGGAATTCGAGGAATTCTGCCAGCATGAAGTTGATGGAACGCACATTGACCCCTGCCGAAAGATGATCTGTAAAATGGTATTTAACCCCTACACGCTGGTAAAACTGCTCATAATTGCCGTAGTTGAGATGGCGAAGGTAGTTTCCGACACCGCCGTGCAGCGAAAGCCGGTTGAGTTCGAATTCAATCTGGTAGAAAGCGCCGATGGTAAGATTGTCCCAACCCACAGGGCCCGGAGAACCATTTTCGCGGGCAGTCAGGCTCCACCAGAAGTTGAAATCCAGCCCCGGGCCTGATTTGAAAGCGTTGGTGTGCTGCATCAGGTAAAATGCACTCAAACCACCCACAGCATAATAGTTGGTATCCAGTTCATGCTCCACCATCTGATGATCTCCATATCCCAGCATCAGGTAGAACTCATTCTGCTTTGGCAGTTTTCCTGCCCGGGGAGCTTTGCGGGTATCCGGCCGGCCGCCCGGGTGGTATTTGAGTTCGACAGAAGGCGATAACAGATTCAACCCGCGGTTCGGCCGTTCAAAACCACCATTCGAAAAATGGGTAAACGCAACCCCGGCGCCCAGATCAAGGTGCTTTGAGATAGGATAAAAAGCATTGAAACCGATATTCAGGTGCACAGTCATGCCACCTCCGATGGCAATGTTTTTGGGGTTTGTAACAGAATCATACTTGTTCCAGTTCCAGGCTACCCCAAACTGAAATTCAGAATACAATTCAAGCTTTTTCATGCGGACAACAGGGATTCCCAATACTCCGTAAACTGAATTCGGGCTGCCCAGCTCCTTGCTGTTGAAATTGGCTTTATTGTAACCAACACCATAATACGGAATATGGTAAACCCGCTGCCATTCGGTATAGCCGGGGTTCTGCCAGAGCAATTTTGCCGATACAGCCTGGTGGTAAAGCAGTGGTTTTCCGCTCAGGTTCTCCCCCTTAACAAATGGATTGGTCGGGAGGATGTTTCCATTGGTGTAAGCCAGCGCAATGGAGAGGTAGTCCCTGGTTTTTGATTTCGAAGAATCTGTCTGGGAAAAAGTGGGAAAAGTCTGGTATAAAATCAGGACCGAAATGGCAAGGATTCTTAACAGAGAGGGTTTCATAACCTGTTTATTTCTTGAATTTTGCAGGATTGGTTTTTAAAACGGTTTAGCCGTAGTTTATTGTTTATCAGCATTGAATGCAAAGAAATTTCATTTTGCTGAAGGGTATGCTGCCATTCATGTCACGTGAATTCCCGATGTACATCTACAACTTCCTGATCATCTCAAACTGCTTTCCCTTTAAAGGCAGACCATTGGAATTAAAAAAGGCTTCCATCGCAACACATGAGGTTTCGGTATTGATTGCTTTGATTCCGGTATGCCGGTTCAGCCTGACCATTTCGCGCAGTATGGCAGTTCCCAGTCCCTTGCGACGGTGTTCAGGGTGAACAGCCAGCTGGGTAATATCTCCGGAAGCTGGTTCCAAGATTCCATAGGCCACCGGATAATCGTTAACAAACACCCCGATTACCCTGAAATCCTCCGGTTTCCGCTGAATGGATTCAAAACTGTTTTGCCATGAAGGCACAAAGTCCCACATCGGTGAAGGATCGGTCAAATCATCCGGCGTTAAAGACTTAAGTATGTATTCATCCTGTAAGGATTTCTCCTTCAGTTGCAAAGCATCGGTTGCCGCAACAAAATAGTTGAATTCCCGGCTGACTTCAAATCCCATTTTCCGGTAAACCGAGATGGCTGCTTCGTTGTGCTGCAGCACTTCCAGCAGGTATTGCCGGATGCCGGCTGCAGTAAGGTAAGGAATGGAGGCCTCAAATACCTTTGAAGCCATGCCCTTACCCCGGTACTCTTTTAAGGTGCCGGTCCCGGTATCATAGGCAGTGCGCTGCCCGTTGAAAATCCCTGTACCGTTGCAGGTAAAGCTAACCAGCCGTCCATCTTCAAATGCACCAAACGATAAGGCGGCATCAAATCCCCTGCGGCTCAGCATCTTCTGATGTTGCTGCTGATCCAGGGTAATTTCATAGTCGGCAAAGGCTTCCGAAAAGGCAGCAAATAGTGCGTCAGGACTGAGCCCGGCAAGGTTTCTTATTTCCATCATCGGATGAGTTTGAAATTCCGGATTATTGGGAGACAAAACTAACCTGAATGTTAATTCCGGTAAATAAATTCAGGTTGAATTGTTGGTTTAGGATGGTAAAGCAGGTATTTTAAGGGTTGAGCGATTTTTTCTGACAGGATGTACAGAAGGCCGTTATCCGTTGCTCATGTTTCGGCAGGAATGCTCGATCGGAGGTTCCGCAAACTACATAAAATACTGATTGTAAATAAAAAAGGCACCTGCTGAACAAACTGCAGGTACCTTATTCTTCTGGTGTGGGACGTACTGGATTCGAACCAGTGACCTCTCGCGTGTGAGGCGAGCGCTCTGAACCAACTGAGCTAACGTCCCTTCAGCGGCAAAGGTAAACAGAAAAAGCCGGAATACAATGTATAGGATGAAAACATCGGTTATGAGGTAGTACGATTTTCAATTAAAAGATTCATTTTTGCTTCACTGTTGTTTTGCAAAAATTTTCGTTTACCTGACAATAGTATATTGAAGTAAAGAAGGCCAGATCGTTGACTTTCTCTGGAGCGGAAAACCGGAAATTTTGCTCTGCCAATGAGATCACTTTGCTTAGTCCCGAATCCACGACCCTCAACCCAGAGTTCCCACTGCCATTGGCAGGGATACCACCAGATGAGCTATATATAAAAAAAAACGAAGCTACTTTGGCTTCGTTCTTTTGAGCGGAAAACGGGATTCGAACCCGCGACCCTCAGCTTGGGAAGCTGATGCTCTACCGACTGAGCTACTTCCGCGTTATTAAAGAATGTCCCTCAGCCTGGGACCTCGTCACTGGTGACGAGACTACCAACTGAACTACTTCCACATTGATCAGCAAAAATAATAAAAGATCGCGCTGAATCAATCATCCGGATGATTTTTTGTAATTTTTACTACAATGCTTATTAATTGCAGATGAAGGAGTTTTTGATTATTTTTAACGCCATCTATTAAACCATGACTTATGATAAAAAAGCCCCGTTTAAGCTTTTGGCAGATCTGGAACATGAGTTTCGGATTTATGGGAATTCAGTTTGGGTTTGCCCTCCAGAATGGAAATGCTTCCAGAATTCTGTTAACCTTTGGTGCTGACGTTCACCACCTTAGCTGGTTCTGGCTGGTGGCACCCATCACCGGAATGATTATTCAGCCCATCATCGGTTATATGAGCGACCGTACCTGGAACAGATTCGGGCGGAGAAGACCTTATTTCCTGGTCGGGGCATTGCTCACCAGCATTGCGCTGATCCTGATGCCCAACGCGCCGCACCTGGCCACATTTCTGGCGCCTATGTTTATCGGCGGGGGCTTGCTCATGATCATGGATGCATCGATCAACATCTCGATGGAACCCTTCAGGGCCCTGGTGGCTGATAAACTGCCCGAAGAACAGCATACCCTGGGCTTTTCAGTGCAGACCCTGCTTATTGGAATCGGCGCGGTGGTCGGGTCGTGGCTGCCCTATATTCTGGGCAACTGGTTCGGAATTTCAAAGGATGCTGGCTCCGATGGGATTGTGCCCGACAATGTGGTATTCTCCTTCTATTTTGGTGCTGCAGTCCTCATTTTCACCATTCTCTGGACTGTTTTTACCACCTCGGAATACCCTCCCGATCAGCTGGAAGTTGAAGAAGCCGAAACTGAAAAACCAAAGAAGTTCTTCATACCCCCCATCATGCTCAAGCTTCTGCTGGTTCAGTTTTTTTCGTGGTTTGCCCTCTTCTCCATGTGGGTATATACCACTCCTGCAGTAGCCCTCAGGTTCTATGGCACTGCCGATGCCAATTCAGCAGCCTTTCAGGAAGCAGGCAACTGGGTTGGGATCCTTTTCGGGATTTACAACGGGATTTCCGCGGTGATCGCACTCCTGCTACCTGTCGTTGCAAGGAAACTTTCAAAGAAAATCACCCATTCACTGGCCCTGCTGATCGGCGGAATTTCACTGCTTTCCTTCCTTATCTTTAAAGACGACAAAGCACTCATTCTGCCCATGATCGGAATCGGGATTGCCTGGGGAAGTATTCTGGCGATGCCTTATGCCATGCTTGCCAGCTCAATTCCACCCAAGAAAATGGGTATTTACATGGGACTTTTCAATATGTCGATCACCATCCCGCAGATCATCAGCGGCATCTTCAGCGGCCTGATTCTGAAATACTTTTTCGCCGACAATCCCATACTCTGTATCGTTATGGCCGGTGTTTCCATGATCCTGGGCGCCATCAGTGCCCTCTTTATCAAAGAAAAAAGCGCCTGAAGAAGGCAGTTTATCTTAAATCTAAATCAGCATCAACAATTCAGGTATTGAAAACAATCAGACAGAGCGGAATTCTGCTTCACCCCACCTCCCTGCCGGGTGACTACGGCATAGGCAACTTTGGTCCTGAAGCATTCAGGTTTGTTGAATTTCTGGAGGAAGCCGGACAAACCCTCTGGCAGATCCTTCCTTTGGGACCCACAGGCCCCGGGGATTCACCCTACCAGAGCTTTTCGGCCTTCGCACTCAATCCCCTGCTGATTGATCTTCATCATTTTGTCAACAAAGGGCTGATCAGCAGCGCTGAATTGGATGAAACACGGCAACCAAATACCGGTAAAGTTGATTATGCGTTTGTAACCGCCAGCAGGACCATGGTATTCAGAAAAGCATACCAGGCTTTTCTCGATTCGGCTCCGGATCATGATAAGGCTGCATTTGAATCGTTCTGCATACGTCAGCAGCCCTGGCTTGAAGATTATGCGCTTTTCATGGCCATCAAGGATTATTACGATGGCATCGCATGGTATGAATGGCCAATGCCGGTGCGAAAACGCGAAAAGAATGCCCTCCGGAATTTTCGTCGTTTGCTGAAGTGGGAAACCGGTTATCACAGGTTCCTGCAGTTCGTGGTCAATTGCCAGTGGTTTTTTGTCAAATCATACGCCAACAACAAGAACATCAAGATAATAGGCGATATCCCCCTGTACATTTCCTTCGACAGTTCAGATGCATGGGCCAGGCCTGAAATGTTTATGCTTGACTCAAAACTGAAACCAGTGCTGGTTGCCGGTGTACCCCCCGATTTCTTCAGCGAAACTGGTCAGCTTTGGGGAAATCCGGTCTACAACTGGGAATACCACAAAAAAACCAATTTCAGCTGGTGGAAGGAAAGGGTTGAATACAACCTCGAACTTGCCGACATCCTGCGGATCGACCACTTCCGCGGACTGGCAGCTTACTGGGCTGTGAAGTACGGGTCAGAGACTGCCATTGACGGAGAGTGGCTGCCGGCCCCCGGTGATGCCCTCTTCCGGGCGCTGACCATGAAAAAAGAAAGCCTGCCCATCATCGCCGAAGACCTGGGCCTGATCACACCGGATGTCGTTGAACTGCGCGAGAAATACAAGCTTCCGGGGATGAAAATTCTGATGTTCGGGTTCGACAAGGCCGACGAAAATCCATTTCTGCCGCATCTTTATGAGAAAGCCTCGGTAGTCTACACCGGAACCCACGACAATGATACTGTAATGGGATGGTATAGTTCCATTGATACTGAAGACAAAGAGAAATTCCACGCTTATTCGGGCTGCGACAAGGACGATATCCACTGGCAGATGATCCGCATGGCGATGGCTTCAGTGGCTGACATCGCTGTAACACCGCTGCAGGATGTGCTTGGTCTCGGAAACGAAGCGCGGATGAATATCCCGGGAACCGCTCATGGAAACTGGCAATGGCGGTTTAAAGACGGAGACCTCCTTTCGGAATATGCTGATAAGCTAAAGCTGTATTGCAGGCTTTACAACCGTTGAGCCGGGTTTTTGGGCTGAAGTTGGAAGTCAGAGGTCGGAAGTGAATGAAGTAAGAGGTATGAGGTACAAAGGTCCTGCTGAGATTTTGCATTCCAATAACGATATCCGAACACAGACCAAATCTGAATTCCATAAAAAAGTAGCGTCGTGTCTTTGCGCCTGTCCCGCGAATGCGGGGTCTTTGCCTGCCTGACTGCCTGTTCATACGGACAGGCCTGAATGCTCAGGCAGTCAGGCGTGATATGATATCCGAAATTCCTGCCATACTGTCGTCAGGACGAACAGGCGAAATCCAAAAGGGTCGAGGGACGCTGAAAAGGGACGAGGGACGAATCTTCCTATCAGGGTTTTAATCCGAAATCAGCAATCCCTGCCTGACTGTCGTCAGGACAGGCAGGCGAAATCAGCAATCAGCAATCCCTGCCTGGGCACCGGAATTACGCCGGGACTACCTGATACTCCTTGCTGATGAAGATATTGGCTTTGCTTCTCAGTGATTGAACCACCTGATGTTCACGCTCCAGCACCTGCATACGGTATTCATTCTGCGGCTCCTTACCACGAACTACCTGGGCTTTCTTGGTTTCGTGATAGGTAAGTTCAATGAATATGCGAAGATCAATCCCTTCGGTATTGATCGCGTAAAGTCCGTCAACAATAATCATCTCAACTCCTTTAAAATCAGTCGTCAGATGATCAACCTGCTCTGTAACAAGATCAATGCAAGGCATGGTTGAGGTGCGGTCATTCTTAAAATCATCGATGTTGCGGTAGATGGTATCCCAGTCATACTCACCCAATCCGACAGCGGTTTCAATGCCGTGACTCTTCCTCCATTCAGTGCGCTCCAGCGGATGGATGCGGTAATAGTTGTCAATGTGAATGGGTTTGCAAACAATGCCCTCTTTGCGAAGCATTTTCGCCAGCACATGAGACAACTCTGTTTTCCCTGAACCCGATTCACCGGAAACAGCAATCATGAACTTGTTCTTCCTGTTCTCCAGAATGTACGGAAGAATTTCCTTTGCAGCATTTTCATGCTTTTCACCAATCAATAAAACATCACCAAGCATACTATCTGTTTTTAGGTTACACTATAAAAAGATTCAAAAATTCAAAGATTCTGAAGTAAGAAGTAAGAAATAAGAAGTAAGATCAGCATCTCATTCTTCATTCTTCATTCATCATTCGTAATTCGTAATTCGTAATTCGTAATTCGTAATTCTTCATTCGTAATTCTTCATTCGCAATTCGTATTTTAAAAAATTCAAAAATTCAAAAATTCAAAGATTTAAGGATTCCTTTTATAACACTTCCCATCCTTCCATCATCCCATCCTTCCATCCTTCTACCCCCCCATTCACAGAAGGCTAATAATGAAAAATCTCGCTCGCAGTATCAAAATCCAGGTAGAAGTCGGCCAGCGGCTTCAGTGACTGCACGACCTGATGTTCGCGTTCAAGCACCAGCATCCTGAAATCATCGAGTTCCTCCTTGCCCGAGATTTTCTGTTCTTCCATGGTCTCGTGGTAGGTGTTCTCAATAAAAACTTTTAGGTTCGCTCCTTCAATCTTTACCGAATAGAGTCCTTCAACAACCAGCACATCAATACCCTTGAAATTGGTTTGTATGACATCCATTTCACCGGTAAACAAGTCAAAACAGGGATAGGTAGACTTATCACCAAGCCTGAAATCGTTGAGGTTTTTATTGATCATATCCCAGTCATACTCATCGTAGCCAACCGACTCAATCCCATGCTTTTTCCGCCATTCGGTTCTTTCTGCGGGCGGGATCTTGTAGTAGTTGTCCATGTTGAGCAATTTGGTCTTCAGTCCCTGCTTTTTAAGCAGCCGACCGAGCATGTGGGCAACCTCACATTTCCCGGTTTCCACTTCACCCGAAATGGTGATGATGTATTTTCCCTTTCGCTCCTCCAGTACTTTTTCGAGTATGGTCTGCGCCGCATTTTCATGCTTCTTATTGAGTAACAATATGTCGTTCAACATATATAAAGTCTTGTTTTAGTTGATGAAAAGAGAAATTTTTATCTTCAGATCAGCTGAACCTCAGCCAATAGAATACTTCATTCCATTGATTTCCACTTCAGTTTTTCCACTCATTGCATCCAGGGGAGTGAGCAAAACCTCATCGTGTTTAACACTCAGCTGGAAACGATTTCCCCTGAATCCGAACCTGAAAATCAGTTCTTTCCATGCTTTCGGCAACTTCGGATTGATCCGGATTTTGTCGCCCCTCAGGTTCAGACCCGCGTAAGCGTAGAAAGCAATCAGCACGGTACCGGCCATCACACCCATGTGGATGCCCTCGGCAGTTGTTCCGCCCTGAATATCATTGTAATCGCTGCTGAGCGCATCCTGATAAAGCTCCCAGCTAAGCTTGCTGTCACCGATCATGTTGGCCAGCAGTGCATGCACCACCCTGCTGAGGGTTGAACCGTGCGAGGTGCGGGCAAGGTAATAAGCGAGATTCTCCCTCAGATAATCGCTGTTCATTTTGTAACCAAGCTCTTCAAGGATTCCTCGGACTTCAGAATCATCAAGGTTGTAAAAGGTCATCAGGGTATCGGCCTGCTTGGCCACTTTATACTCATCGGCCGATTTGCCTTCCGCCTTCAGAATACGATCAAGACGATAGATATTGCCGTATTTGTTGCGGTAATAATCCCAATCCAGCTCCTTCAGATCGAAATAACCATCGTATTGGGAAATAATCCCTTCGGGTGAAATCACGATGTTCAGCTTTCCGGCTATCTGCTTCCAGCGATTGAGTTCTTCTGCTTTGAGACCAAGTTTTTCCTTTACAACGGAAGCATTTTCTCCGATCATTTCCAGAATATGGAAAGCTTTTTTCAGTGCCCAGGCAACCATGATGTTGGTATAGGCGTTGTCGCGAAGGCCACCCTCTGTTGATCCGTGGTACTGCTCGTGAAACTCATCCGGTCCCATCACTTTTGCAATGCTATAACGTCCGGTTTCCGGATTCAGCTCCGATTTACCAGCCCAGAAACGGCAGATATCGAGGAACATTTCTGCACCATACTTACTGAGAAAATCAACATCTCCGGGGGTATGCACATATTCCCAAACATTGTAGGCGATGGCCAGAGACACATGCCGCTGAAGCGAACTGTAATCGTCGCCCCACTCACCGTTCAGCGGGTTGAGGTGTACCACCTGGGTTTCTTCCCTGCCGTCACTTCCACTCTGCCAGGGGAACATGGCTCCGGTGTATCCGTATTCTTTTGCATACTCGCGGGCTTTTGAAAGACGGTTGTAACGGTACATCAGGGTGGCTTTGGCTGCCTCAGGCAACTGCAGGTTATACAGCGGCAGAATAAACAGCTCATCCCAGAATATATGTCCGCGGTAAGCCTCACCATGCAATCCCCGTGCAGTGAAACTGGCATCGATGCCTGCATTGTGGTGTGAAGCCGAAACCATGAGGTGATACAGGTGAAGCCTGATCAGCTTCTGATCCATGCGGTTGCCCTCAATCTGAACATCTATTTTATCCCAGAGTTCAGCCCAGGCTTTGCTGCTTTCCGAAAGCAGATCATCATACCTTGTATTCACACCGGCAGCTTTCAACGCCATTTCCAGAGGATCGGCAACATCGTCGGGCTTTGATGTATAAATGGATACCATCTTCTCGATCCTGACCGGCTTGCCGGCTTCGGCATCAAAATTGAAATGCAGGTAGGCTTTCGCCGGATCTGTTACAGCCTGAGCATTGATTGCGGTTTCCTGATCACCGATAAAAACCCGGTGGTTGGCCGCTTCGGCAATGCTGATGCCCGATTGGGTGGTTTCAACCATTACCCAGACCATCGAATTGCTGGCACCCTGCTGCCGGTGGCGGAGGTGTTGCTGGTTCAGTTGCTTGTAGCGTTCAACCCCGTCGTTGATGATGTCACCGTTGATTCCGCTTCTGATGGTAATTTTTTCGCTGTAGTTAAGCGGAGTAATCTGGTATTGAAGGGAGGCAATATGCGGATCGTGCATTCCAGCCATCCGTCTCGATTCGATTTCTGTCTCCCGGCCTTCCTTATCCCTTACAATCAGGTAACGGTAGAATTCCCCGTTTCTGAAATTCAGGTGCTTCCTGAAGGCTACAAACGTCGTTGCATTGAAGTCAAACCACTCACCATCACCGATTTTAAAATTTACCGGCAACCAGTTGGGGGCATTCACGAAGTCTTCGTTCTCAACCATGCGGTCACCCACTTTCGAGGCCAGTCTGTTGTACAAACCGGCTATGTAGGTGCCCGGATTGTTCACCGGGTTTGAATCGGTCTCTTCCATGGCTCCGCGGGTACCAAAATAGCCGTTTCCGACAGCCAGCAAGGCTTCGCGGGTGCGCTCCTTTTTCGGCTCATAGGCGTGGTAGGTTACCGACCATTTATCCTCATTGAGTCCGTTACTGAACCATTGGTTGATGCCTTCTATATCGATTTCTTCAAGGTCTTCCACCACAATATCGGCACCATTCAGCAGCAGTTCGTGCGTATTTTCTTCACGGGCGATGCCCAGTACCAGTCCGAAAGCCCCTTTTTGTCCGGCCTGAACGCCGGAGACTGCATCTTCAACGATCACCGTGCGATCGTAGCTGACACCCAGGTTATCCGCTGCTGTGGTAAAAATATCCGGCTCCGGCTTGCCCTTCAGTTTCAATTCAGCCGAAACCACCCCGTCAACCCTGGTTTCAAACAGATGCAGCAGGCCGGCAGCCTCGAGAACCGGAGCACAGTTTTTGCTCGACGATGCAACGCCTACCCTGATGTTGAGGGATTTCAGTTCATGGATCAGTTTTACGGTGCTTTCGTAAACCCCGACACCGTCTCTTCTGAGTATTTCATTGAATGCATAATCCTTGCGGTTGCCCAATCCGCAAACCGTTTCCTGGTCATGCGCATCAGAAGGGTCGCCGAAAGGCAATGAGATGCCCCTTGATTTCAGAAAATCTTCCACACCCTTATACCTTGGCTTGCCATCAACAAAAGGCAAATAGTCATCTTTATGCGTAAACTCTTTAAATTCAACATGATGTCTTCCGGCATAATCCATCAGAAAATCGTCGAACATCTTTTTCCAGGCCGCACTATGGACCAGGGCTGTTTTCGTGATCACTCCATCCAGATCGAAAATGACGGCGTCAAATGCTTGCAAATCCATCCTTATATTCCTTATTTATCTTATTATTATATTAAATTAAAAGCAAGGCATATTCATATCCATCCAGTTTATAACCATGCTCTTCCGCATCCTGCATATTTCCCAGGATCACTTTTTTATATTCAAAGGATTTTTTAAGGAAAATTCTTTCAGGCGACAGGTTTTGTATGACCAGGATTTTCTGCTGGTCCAGGGCCCTGTAATATGCCATGATTTCGGGAGCGGAATCATCGCCGGCTTTGACCGGAACCAGCCATTCCAT
>CALMDN010000174.1 GCA_937864935.1 uncultured Bacteroidales bacterium | reverse complement strand
AGCAGGGCAATCCATCGGTTGCACTCTCTGAGCCTATGTCGGTGGTGATGTCTGAAAAAGCAGCGGTCAAATATTTCGGGTCTGAAAAACATGCCCTGGGAAAAACCATGCTGCTGGGTAAACGCAATTTCACTGTTACCGGTATCATGGAAAACCAGCCGGAACGAACACACTTTTTCTTTGATATCCTGGTTTCAATGTCATCGGTGGAAAATCTGAGTGACTTTGAATGGATGAAAGGCTGGGGCTCAAATTCACTGGTGACTTATGTCCGCCTGGATTCACCTTCATCGCAAAGTGTGATCGAAAAGGCCTTTCCTGAATTCCTCAAAAAACACGTTTTCAGTAAGGAGGAAGGATGGGAGTTTCTTGAAATGTACCTTCAGCCCCTTCCCGATGTTTACCTCCGGTCAAAACACATTAAATTTCAGATGGTTTCAGCCATGGGTGACATCAACCTCTCTGTGGCTTTCAGTGTGATAGCTGTCCTGATCCTTTTGATTGCCTGTGTAAATTATATCAACATTTCCATCGCCCGCTCGGTGAAACGTTCCAGGGAAGTCGGGGTAAGAAAGGTGCTTGGTGCTGACAGGCAGAGCCTGATATATCAGTTCATCAGCGAATCTTTTATACTCACCCTGCTGGCATCGCTTTTTTCAGTCGGATTTATCGAACTGGCCCTTCCTGAGATGAATCAGTTGCTTTCGACTTCATTTCACATCGATTTTGCCGGAAACAGGCTGTTTAACATTGGTTTACTGCTGCTGATCGTACTGATCAGTATTATTTCAGGCTCCTACCCGGCATTTTACCTTTCAAGGCTGCAACCGGTTGAGGTAATGAAAGGGGGCCGGGGATCCGGATCCACCAGGGGAAGCTACCTTAGCAAAGGCCTGGTGGTGTTTCAGTTTATCATTTCAGTAGGCCTGATGTTCTCTGTACTGGTGATCAATGATCAGGTAAGGTTTCTGCAGAACAAGGATATGGGAATCAGCTACCGCGATGCCGTTTTTCTTTCGTTCGGAAACGAGCAGGGCAGTAGCAGTTATCAGCCCCTCAGGGATGAACTGCTGAAAAATCCGGATATACGCTTTGTTTCAGCCTGCTCGTATATCAATGGAGTGAGCGGGAGCCAGGGACCCGTTTTCGTTGACGATTCTGCCAACACCAAACTGACGGTCCGTTTCGGCTATGTGGATGCCGATTTTTTCAATTCCATGAATGTAAAGTTTACCCAGGGGAGAAATTTCGACAGAGATATCGTTTCTGATGAAGGAAGAACGGTGATCATCAATGAGGCAGCCGCCCGTAAACTCGGATGGAACAATGCCATTGGCAAAAAATTCAAACCCGTGATGGGGGCCGATACTTCGGTGTCAACTGAAGTCATTGGTGTCGTAAGGGACTACCACTATTTTTCCCTCAGGAGCCTGATTGAACCGGCCGTTTATGTTGTATCACCGGCTCGTTTCAGGGGGCTGCTGATTGGTTATCATTCCCGGTCAGATCAACAGAAAGTAATGAAATATATTGAAAGTCAGTGGCTTGAATTTTTTCCTGGTTCGCCTTTCAAACCCCTGCTTGCCAGTGAATTTGCCAGTGACGCATACAAGAATGACCAGAATCTGTTTTCACTCTTCATTTATTTCACCATCATTTCAGGATTGTTGTCTTTACTAGGTCTCTTTGGTCTCACTTCGCTGCTGATTGAGCAGAAGACAAAGACCATCGGAATCCGTCGTGTGCTCGGCGGATCTATCTGGAAGATCACCGCTCATCTTATCCGCGATTACATGCTGCTCGTGCTTTCTGCAGGTTTAATCTCACTTCCGGTTTCATATTACCTGCTTAACAAACAGCTTGATCAGTTTGCCTACCATATTTCGATCAGTGTCTGGCATATGCTGGTGTCAGTTCTGCTGCTGGCGTTTGTGGCTTTTGTTACCATTGTGATCAAAGCCTACCGTGCAGCCAGGGCAAATCCTGTTGATGCGCTTAAATACGAGTAAGTTTCACGCTCCATTGCCATCTGTCCGGTACCAATTACCTTTGTTTATATTCACTTCCATGAAGAAGGTCTCTTCTGGTTTACGCCGGAACCTTTGCTGAATTTTCTTCATCACCCTTGGTTTAATGAAGGAGTATTTCAGCCTGATTTGGGTTTTACAGTATCATTGTGCATAGTATTGGGTTGATCTTTTTTATGTCCATGTGTATATTTTTACTTTTTATCTTAACCGGATGTGATTAAATTTTTCGATCCGACTAAGATGAATGAATAAAATCAGGCCGAAAAGAACCTGCAATTTCGAATCAGCATTTATAAATAACACATAATGAGTATTTTATAAATAATCGTATATCAGATATAGTTCAACCGGATTCATTGTTGAACTACTTTTCAGTTAATCCGGAAATAATTTATTAAATGCTTCAGGGGCAGGTACAATAGTTGTTATCTTTGTGTGCTTTTTAAAAAAAAACCGTTGTTTCTGACATGAAAAACAAGTACATTGATCTGATCGAGCAGACTTTCGACTTTCCCCAGGATGAATTCAGGGTGGAAGATAATGAACTCTATTTTCACAATATCCCATTGATGGATATAATCAAGCAGTACGGTACTCCGTTAAAAATTACCTATCTGCCGAAGATCAGTCATCAGATACAGAAAGCCAAGAAGATGTTCAATGTAGCCATGGCAAAGGCCGATTATCGTGGCAACTACAACTATTGTTACTGCACAAAGAGCTCGCATTTTTCATTTGTACTCGAAGAAGTGTTGAAAAATGACGTGCATCTGGAAACTTCATCGGCTTTCGATATTTTTATTCTGGAGTCGTTGCGCGAACAAGGGCTGATCAACCTCAACAACTACATTATCTGCAACGGATTCAAGCGACCGCAATACATAGAGAATATCAGTAACCTGATCAATGAGGGATTTGAAAACACCATCCCGATCATTGACAACAAGTTTGAACTCGACCAGCTCGACCGGAACATCACCCGTAAATGCAAGATCGGTATCCGCATTGCCTCAGAGGAAGAGCCGAAATTTGAATTTTATACTTCCAGGCTGGGTATCCGTTACAACGACATTATACCCTACTATGAAGAAAAAATCAAGAACAATCCCAAGTTTCAGCTGAAAATGCTGCACTTCTTCATCAATACGGGTATCAAGGATTCTGCTTATTACTGGAATGAGTTGTCGAAGTGTGTTAACTTATATTGTCAGCTGAAGCAGATCTGCCCGGAACTTGATTCACTGAATATCGGCGGCGGATTCCCGATCAAGAACTCTCTCTCCTTCGACTATGACTATGAGTATATGGCCGAGGAAATCATCGCACAGATCAAAATGATCTGCGACCGCAACAATACCCCTGAACCGGATATTTTTACTGAATTCGGTTCTTACACCGTGGGCGAAAGCGGTGCCACCCTCTATTCCATCATCGACCAGAAGCAGCAGAACGACCGGGAGTTGTGGGACATGATTGACTCATCCTTCATGACAACCCTGCCCGATACCTGGGCGCTTAACCAACGGTTTATTCTGCTCGGAATCAACAAATGGGACTCAGAGTACGAACGCGTCTTTCTGGGAGGGCTGACCTGCGACAGTGAAGACTATTACAATGCGGAAGCACACTCCAACGCGATCTTTCTGCCCAAAATCGACAATGACGATCCATTGTATATCGGATTGTTCCATACCGGGGCCTACCAGGAATCCATCGGGGGATATGGTGGAATACAGCACTGCCTTATTCCTGCACCCAAGCACATCATTATCGATGTGGACGAAGAAGGCGAATATACCACCAAACTTTTTGCCAAGGAACAGTCACACAAATCCATGCTGAGAATACTCGGTTATTGATTTTGGCTACTGTTTTTATTAATTTAGCAGTCCTTTTAAACTGCCTGCACAAAGAGGAGGGGTTCTCTTTTAGCGGGGCTATGAAGTAACTTTTCTAAAACCTTACCTATGAGAGTTAAACAATTCGGGGGACTGCCTGAGCAAAATTCACGTATCGAAAATGCAAAGGCAGTGATTCTTCCTGTGCCATTTGAAGCTGGCACCAATTGGATCAAAGGAACCGACAAGGGGCCTGAAGCCCTGATTGAGGCCTCGGCTTCCATGCATCTGTATGACATACAGTCTGATTTTGAGCTCATAAAGATCGGATTACATACAGCTGAAGCAGTCAAAGAAGGGAAGTCGCACGAAAAGATGGTCAAAGAGGTGGAAACCCGCACCATGCAGCTTCTCAAAAAGAAAAAACTTCCGGTAATCATCGGCGGAGAGCATTCCGTTGGTATAGGATCCATCAAGGCTTGTGCCGAGTACTACAAGGAGAAGGATTTCTGTGTATTACAGCTTGGGGCGCATGCCAACCAGCGTTTAACTTTTAATGGTTCTGCCTTTCATCATAGTTGCGTCATGGCCAGGGCCGCAGAGCTCGCACCTGTATTGCAGGTGGGTATCCGAAGCATGAGTGCCGAAGAGGCCGACCGCATCGTCCCCGAAAGGGTGTTTTATGCCCATAATATCCTCGACAGCAACAAAACCTGGATGTATGATTTTCTGAACAAGCTTGATAAGAATGTTTATATCTCCATCGATCTTGATGTTTTCGAGCCTTCAGTGATGGCAGCCGTGCCCAACCCTGAACCCGGCGGCCTGGGATGGTATCAGGTAACCGACATTCTGAAAACGGTGAATGAGAAGTCAAATCTGGTTGGTTTTGATGTAACCGGGTTGTGTCCCATTAAGTACAACAAGGCCCCGAATCTGCTGGCTGCCAAGCTGGTTGCCCAGCTGCTGACCTTCAGGTTTGCCGGAACAGTCAAGTAATTCTGCACTTTCAATAAATTACAGATTTCTTTACCTTGTCGCTTGATGTGGTGACTGATTGTAAAGGATTCATAGACTTTTTCTGCTTCATCCGCAGATTCCGTCACTTCTCATGAGACATGCCCTGTCTTCCTGACACAGTCAGGCATACTGCCCGTCGAAATAGCGACCTGGTGTGGATTCTGGATGGAGCTCCGTCCGGAGATTTCGTTTCTTTACGTTTTGCCAGGAGGCTAAGCAGCGTAGCGTCTTATGGTACAGATCACTGGACTTTCATCCGAGAATGCTTTGCTTAGCAATAGCCCGGTGTATTGTCATTAAATTGGGTGCCACATAGATAAGGCAATACTTATTTGAAATCAGCATCCAGCTCCCTTCTCCCTGGGGAGAAGGGCGGGGGGATGAGGGCATAAATCCGCAGGGCACATTTTCCTGTGTTCGTCACTACTCATGTGACAAAGTTATAAGGCTTACTTTGTGTATTGAACTTATTGAACAGCCGGCTCTCAGCACCCAGCCCGCCTTGTATGCTCCGGTCGGGAAGGAAAACAATTTCGATTTATGCTCTTACCAGCCCAGCAGCCAGGCAAAAATCAGGGGGGCTACGATGGTAGCATCGCTCTCAACAATAAACTTCGGAGTGTCGATGTCGAGCTTACCCCAGGTAATCTTTTCGTTCGGAACTGCTCCGGAATAGGATCCGTAAGAGGTGGTTGAATCGCTTATCTGGCAGAAATACGACCAGAAAGGAACATCGTGCCATTCGAGATCCTGATACATCATCGGAACCACACAGATCGGGAAGTCGCCGGCAATGCCTCCGCCAATCTGGAAGAACCCGACCCCCTTGCCCGATGAATTGGCCCTGTACCATTCCGAAAGCCACACCATGTATTCGATGCCGCTCTTCATGGTAGAGGGGTTCAGTTCGCCTTTGATGCAGTAAGATGCGAAAATGTTGCCCATGGTGCTGTCTTCCCAGCCCGGAACAATGATGGGGAGATTCTTTTCGGCAGCGGCGAGCATCCACGAATGTTTCGGGTCAATTTCATAATCCTTTTCCATCACTTTGCTGAGCAGCAGCTTGTACATGTATTCATGCGGAAAATACCGTTCACCCTTTGCCTGTGCATCTTTCCAGATTTTCTCGATGTGGTGCTGTATCCTGCGGAAGGCTTCTTCTTCGGGAATACAGGTGTCGGTTACCCTGTTCAGCCCTTTTTCCAGCAGTTCAAATTCCTGCTGCGGTGTCAGGTCGCGGTAATTCGGAACCCTTTTGTAGTGGCTGTGGGCCACCAGGTTCATGATGTCTTCCTCTAGGTTGGCCCCGGTACAGCTGATGATCTGTACTTTATCCTGACGGATCATCTCAGCCAGGGAAATACCAAGCTCAGCAGTACTCATGGCACCGGCCAGGGTAATCATCATTTTACCGCCTTCGGCCAGATGGGTTTCATAACCTTTGGCAGCGTCGATAAGGGTAGCGGCATTGAAATGTCTGTAGTGATGTTCAATAAATTGAGAAACAGGACCTCTGTTCATGGAAATGGATTTTTTTGCAAAGATAGGAAATTTTACATGGAGCATGGAGCGTGGAGAATGGAAGTTCGTCCTTCGCCCCAACCATCCCTCGTCCCTTTTAGCCTGGAGCACAGGGCACAGAGCACAGGGCAGATTTTGCTTCAAATTCAGATTTCGTTTCTTATC
>CALMDN010000173.1 GCA_937864935.1 uncultured Bacteroidales bacterium | reverse complement strand
AAAAAATACATCGCTCACCTTGATGATTCCTTTTTTTCCCAACTTGCTGCTGTTGAGGTTAAACCCGATAGTTACCTGCGAAGATGATTCATCGAGGTTGAGCATCTTAACGACCCTGAATACACTTTTTGAAGGGATGTGGTCGATGACGGTCCCGTTTTCTATGGCTGAAACAACCAGCTCTTTTCTGATATTTTCGTTTTCCATGATTTTTGATTTATCGGTATTTCCAACCTTATTTAACACCCAGAATGGAAGCCAGCAGGGCCTGTCTCACATAAACGCCGTTTCTGGCCTGCTGGAAGTAGTAGGCCTGAGGGGTAACGTCAACATCTTCGGTAATCTCGTTTACCCTTGGCAGGGGATGCAGCACACGCATGTTTTCCCTGCATCCCTCCAGCATTGAAGCTGTAAGGATATAGGCATTCTTCACCTTTTCATATTCAATGGGATCTGAGAAACGTTCCTTCTGGATGCGCGTCATGTAGATGATATCGGCGGTTGCAATCACATCATTCAGATCGGTGTACTGATGATATTTCAGATTGTTGTTTTTGATGTGCATCTTTACATAACTCGGGAGCTTCAGTTCCACAGGTGAAACCAGGTGGAAAGTGGTATCGAAGTTGCAGAGTGCCATAACATCAGAATGAACGGTACGGCCGTATTTGAGATCACCCACAAAGGCAATGTTGAGTCCGTCGAGTTTGCCCTGGGTTTTTCTGATGGAGTATAGGTCGAGCAGGCACTGGGTTGGATGCTGGTTTCCGCCATCACCGGCGTTGATTACCGGAACACCGGCTACTTCACTGGCAAAGCGGGCACTTCCTTCACGGGGATGCCGCATTACGATGATGTCGCTGTAGTTGCTTACCGTGAGAATGGTATCCTTGAGTGATTCACCTTTCGAGACACTGGAATTGGAAGCATCTGAAAACCCGATCACCTTGGCACCCAGACGTGATGCTGCACTTTCAAAACTCAGGCGGGTACGGGTGGAGGGTTCAAAAAAGAGGGTCGCCACAACATAATCCTGAAGAATCTTCTGGGTTGGCTGCTTCTCAAATTCTTCGGCCAGGTCAAGTATCCTCAGATACTCTTCTTTCGTGTAATCGGTAATGGAAACTAAGCTCCGGTTTTTCATGGTTTTTTGTTATGGGTTTTGGGTTCTTGTTTGCAAAATTACTCATCGCTGAGCGAATGGCTTTTCAATTGTTGATAAGTTGTCAAAAAAAAAGCCCCGGTTAACGGGGCTTTGAATTATTTCACCAGATTGTGTTTCTTTACGAACTCATCCAGTATTCCGGTCAGGTTCGGGCTTCCGATTTCCTGAAGATCATAACCAACCTTCACAGTGGGTTTGTTGATCTTAACGATCCGGCTCAGATCGATGGGTGTAGCAATCACAACTGCGTCGCAGGGGGTGTTTTCAATGGTTTTTTCGAGGTCTTTCACCTGTTCTTCACCATAGCCCATGGCTGGAAGCAGTGTTCCGATGTTGGGATAAATGCGGAAAGTTTCACTCAGTTTACCAACAGTATAAGGTCTTGGATCAACCAGTTCACCGGCTCCGAATTTGAGGGCAGCAACCACACCGGCACCGATTTTCATTTCTCCGTGGGTGAGGGTTGGTCCGTCTTCAACCACCAGTACGCGTTTTCCGCGGATCAGTTCAGGTTTGTCAACGGTTAACGGTGAAGCTCCGTCAACAACGATGGCGGTCGGGTTGATTTTTGCAAGGTTGGCGCGGACAGCATTGATGTTATCCAGGCTTGCGGAATCAATTTTATTGATCACGATCACGTCGGAAATACGGGCAACCACTTCACCGGGATAGTAGCTGACTTCAGCACCGGGGCGGAGGGGATCAGCAACACCGATCATCAGGTCAGGTTTGTAGAAGGGGAAATCGTTGTTACCACCATCCCACAGAACGACATCGCAACCAGAAGGATCAACCTCAGCGGCACGGAGAATGGCCTCATAGTCAACTCCTGCGTAAATAACATTACCGCGGACTACATGGGGTTCGTACTCTTCCATCTCTTCGATGGTGCATTTATGCTTCTTGAGGTCTTCAACAGTAGCAAAGCGCTGAACTTTCTGTGCATTGAGGTCGCCATAAGGCATCGGATGGCGGACAGCAACAACCTTCAGCCCTTTTTCCATCAGGATTTCAATGATGCGGCGGCTGGTCTGGCTTTTTCCGCAACCGGTGCGGGTAGCACCTACTGCAATAACGGGCTTGGTGCTCTTCACCATGGTGTCGGCATGTCCGAGCAATACGAAGTTTGCTCCGGCAGCATTCACGATTGCACTCATTCCCATAACCCTGGTATAAGGCACGTCGCTGTATGAGAACACACATTCATCAACCTTAAGTTCGGCAATCAGCTTGGGCAGATCTGACTCAGCATAGATGGGAATACCTTCAGGATACAGCTCTTCGCCGGCAAGTTCTTTGGGGTATTTACGGCCGTCGATATCGGGAATCTGGGCAGCAGTGAAAGCAACAACATTATAATTTGCATTGCCCCGGTAATAGGTGTTGAAATTGTGGAAGTCCCTTCCGGCGGCTCCGATAATAATTACATTTTTCTTCATGGTAATTGGTTTTTGTATTGATAATTGAGTGAAATTCAGCATTTAGCATCTTTCAGCTCTTTTACGGGCCCGGGCAGACTGGCGTCTGCTTTAAGAACCTTTACCGGCAACCTGCCGCAAAAAAACCG
>CALMDN010000172.1 GCA_937864935.1 uncultured Bacteroidales bacterium | reverse complement strand
ATCACCCTCAAAAGCTGCAATTCCGTTACCGGTGATGTCTCATTCACACGGCTTCGGATCGGTGAACTGGGAACTGTCTGTTCCCTTACAACCAAGTATGGTGAGCTGAGAATCAACGAAGTGCCGAAAAATTTTCTCAATATATTTGTTAAGGCAGAGTATACCGATCTGGTATTCTCAGTATCCCCGCAGGCTTCATACCTGCTCGACCTCCTGTACGATTCCAAAACGGTGCTCAGCATCACACCCGCCATTGACAATCAATTGAAGAAAGAGACCATCAATGCCAAGTACAGTACCATCAAAGCCAATGGGCAGATCGGCAAAACCGACGGCTCTCAGATTACGGTAACAGCAAAGGCCGGGTCAGTCGCACTGATGAACAAGTGATTCAGCTTGTCAGAAACGGGCATTGCAAGCACGCAGTTGAATGAATTCCCGGCTTAGGGTCACACTGACCTTATTTGAGGATTTCCACCGGAAAATCATTCCCAAATCCATAACTGGCCGGATATTGAAGCGTTCCGCTGTATTTCTTCATCAATTCCGGGACACCCTGCTGCAGATAGCTTTTAAGCCCGTTTACAGTGATCATTTTATCGGTGGCGGCAGAACCTTTCAGCGCTTCGAGCAGCACATAGGTAAATGCGCCGTGCCCCAGTTGTGAAAACTCGTTGGCATATTGCTGGGCTCCGCTGGCTGCCATCCAGTGCGTTCCGGTGCTACGGGCAACCACCGCAATGGATTTCTGCTGATCACCATCGTTGCTGAGCATGGTTTCAAAGGCCCCCGCACTCTGGCAGGCATCAAGGATGAAAAGCTGCTTTCGGGCCTGTATGTCAACGGCATATTGTTGCAATAACTTTGCGGAAAAACCTTTTTGTTCCAGTTCAGCCTGTACATTTTTCAAGTCACTGACATCGTTGGGGACCAGGTAGAATTCCTTGTTTTTGCCAATTACGCCATGCCCTGCATAATAGAAAACGAAAACATCGGCTGCTTCAGCCGATTTCTTTACTTCATCAAAGGCCTGCTGTATTCCCTGTTTGTTGGCCAGCCCGTCGGTTACAAAATGTGTGTTGACGTTTGCAATGATGGATTTAACATCCTTCTCAAGCTCCTGTTTGAAAGCAGTGGCATCGGCCAGGGCATAGTTGAGGCTCATGGAGGGATTCTGGTACTGGTTGATGCCCACCACAATCAGGTGCAGGGTGGCGTTTTTGTCAACCTGGTCAACAACAGCGTTTCCGGGCACAACAGGCTTTACAGGTACAGGCTGGTTGCCTGAATTGTAGGTAATCGCAATCTCATCGGGTCTGCTTTCGGTGCGCTGGCTGTTGATGGCTACCGCCCTGAATGTATTAACCCCGGGCAACAGATTGATGGTGTACTTTTTTGAATCCGAGCCATCTTCATGCGTCACAAAAAGGCCTCGGGTAGCCAGATTCACCGCTTTCCCATTGTGAAAAAGCCTGATTTCATCCACCATGTCTCCGGGTGCTGTCGCAACCACAGTGAGTTCAGCCAATCCGGTTGAATTGCTGTATTCTGCATTGTCGTTGGTATTTCGTTGCTTTTCAGCATACAGTATCTTAACATTGACCATTTTGAGCACCTCGTCAATTTTCGGTGGAAAAAACGTTTCTCCGTTGATTTTCCTGCGTAGCAAATCGGGGGTGTAAAACCGCTCGAAAAAGCGATCAAGCGTAATCACCGTGTTGTCATTTACAAAGTATAGTTCTGCCATACCGTTTGAGCTGCCGTCAAAGAGGCTCTCCGGCGAAACAAAGACATACTCGTTGGTCTTTTCGATAAAGTAATAGGTACCATAGAGCTCCCCTGAATCTGTTTTCCATACCTGCACGCCTTTTTGGGTTGTAGGGGTGTACATGATTTTTCCGTCGTCTGCAAATTGCACTCCCATGAAATACGCGTTGTTCAGCGATGTTATCTCTTTGATGAGATTCCCTTCCAGGTCGAAAAGAGAAATATTGTAAGTGGCCCCCTGGTAAATTACTTCACGACCCATGGCAAGGATGCCCCTGGTCTGGTTATAACCCAGGTATTTCATTGATGATGTTGTGATTTTCCGCTCGAAGGTTAAATCCGTTGCACTGTAAATCCTGAATTCATTTTTTTCGACGCTGGTAATCAGGTAATAATGGCTCTCACCTAAAAAATGCACCGTAGCATTACCGTTTTCGCCGGCTTGCTGAACCAGTTGTTTTTTACTATCCATATCATACAGGCAGCGGAATGTTCCGTTTTCTGTAGGTATAATGCAGGCAAAATATTTACCATCGCTGCTGGCTGATTTTCCCTTCACAAAAGAGTCAGGTGTATTCAGATACTTTGTGAAGGCTCCGGAAGCAATATCCAGCACGCCAATGTATTTCGACATACCGTTTTCAATAAAGATCTTTGTCCCTGATTTGTTGAAAAAGAAATAATAATAGGATTCTATACCCGGTGGCAGGGGAATTTTTTTGATGATTTTGCCCGTGGTATTGTCAGCAACCGTAATCTGCTTTCCGATGCCTGCAACCCTCTTTCCGTCGGGGCTATAGATCGGCACTCCTTCTACAGGGATGATTTTTTCAGGCCGGTAGGTTTCCGGATGAAAGCTTCTCGACAAAGCGTCTTCAGTACCGATGTTGAAAACGGAGTCAGGCAATGGGTGCTGGTTAACAATGTTGGCATAAACGGCGTTAAAATCAGCGATTCTGTTGGTAAAGCCTGTCCTGGTGCTGTTCGTCGCAGGATCATACACTTTCAGAATTTTGAAATCATTGTAGGCCAACTTGCCTGAAGGCAGCGCGGTTGCTGAATTTGCCCAATAAATACTTGCTTCACCGTAAAAAGTAGGATCAATGGTTTTTTTGATCAGCGACAAATCGCTCAATGAATACAGTCCGACAACGTTTGTGTGTTTTTCATAATCATTCTCAAAAACAAAGATTCCGTTGCCTGATGGAACAATATATTGTATACTGGTTGTAAAAGCTTTGCTCTTTATCAGGTTTCCACTCAGGGCATCGTATAGATCGAGTTTATTTTCCTGAGCGATGGCTACTTTACCGGACGCAGGATCATAGAAAGTACTGGCCCCCCTGTTATCTTCTTTTTTGTATTGAACACTTTTCCCGGTTTCAGTATCGACAATACACCAGTTGAAACGGTTGAGGGTGACAATCCGGCCGGGTTCATTCCAGTAGATTTTCGATTCTCCGTAGTCAATCTGGGTTCCCACTCCGGCTATTTGTCTGATATATTTCCCGGTCAGGGCATTGTAGATATTTATACTGTTATTCTCAATGGTAGCAATCTGCTGATTGTCGGACGAAAGCGCAACCGGATAGTAAGCGGAAACCTCACAAATCAGATTGCCCGTTTGAATGTTGTAGTAAAAAGCCCCGTTTTTGGTCCCGACCAGAATATTTTTATTGTCAGATGAAAATTGCAGGCTGATGTTCTCGTTTTCCCTGTTGCTGATTTTCATTTCTAAGGAATAGAGTTGCTTTTCAAGCAGGGCGTCCCAGATAACAATGGATTTATAGGCTGCAGTTGCCACAAGGGATCCGTCAGCAGAGGTGGTCATCTGATCGATGTTGGATGCATTGCCCTGTGGGATAACCAGGCGGGTTTTCTGTGCCTGAATCTGAATTGTGCAGATTGTCAGAATAAAAAAGAGAATTCTGGCCATAACGAAAAAATTTAAAATGCTTTTGTAATCCGGTTAATTGTGTCTGATCTCCACCATCAGTGGCACCACTGAACCGGTGGCGAATCCGGTGTCGGGGCTATTTTCCTCTTCAACAGTCAGGTTGCGAGTGTTGTACTTTACATTCACCCGGAAGCCAACCCTGTTGGGATCGTAGCTGATTTTATCCTTTGCAATCAGCTTATCTCCAAGTGCTGCTGATATTTTCGCCGACAGGCCACCGCTGGTTTTGTTCATAACGCTCAGCATCTCATTCACATCCAACGGCTCCTTTGAATAAAGGATCAGCAGGTAGTCGGTCCCTTTGGTTTCATCCAGTTTGATGATTTTGGTGTCGGACGGAAAAGCAACGATACTGTTGCTGCCGACATGGGTGGAGGTGAGGTCATCGAAAGGTAGTATCCGGTTTATTTTTCCGGTGAGATCGGTGGCAAAAGCATATATATAGGCCTCATTGTCAATGGTCATGTAAAAACGGAATTTGGTACCGCTTGTATAACTGTTCATCATGGTATAGGCTACCAGATCTTCTTTGATCACGATATCTTCTTCCACCATCAGGTTGCGCGATGAAATCCTGTTAACCGGCATTTCCTCTCCGGTATTCAGTTTGAACATAACACTTCCGCTAAGGCTCATGGTTATGGCATCTGGCTGAGGTTGAGGTTGCGGTTGCGGCTCAGGCTGCGGCTCAGGCTCTGGTGTTGGTGGAGGTGCCGGTGCAATTTTTTCTTCAGGATCCGGAGTGAAAGGATTGCCAAATACCTGCAGCCCAAGTATGCAATACCGGGCGTAATCATCGTAACGCATCCAGACAAAACCATGGTCGGCCCAGCCGGTACCCCAGCTGTTCAGGATACGGAAAGCACCGCCATATTTGTTGTCATCGAATCCTATCACGGCCATGGCATGCCCGTTGTGTTTCCAATCCTTGTTCACTTCGGTGGGGTCTGAAGTCCAAACATCTGTCTTTATTCTGAAAAAGCTTTCCGGCAGGTGAAAGCCTCCCGATACCGGTGAGCCTTCGAGAATGGCCTTTTTGGTCATGTCAATCATTTCACCGGATGTTCTGGCATATTCGCCAGGTGCGAAAAGAATGGAAGCATCTTTGATGGTGTATTTCAGGGCTTCGGCAACGGCATCGAGGGTGAAATCTACCTCACAATAATACGGTACTGTCCTGATAAAAGGTGTTCCCATGTTTATCATGGTCAGCAAGGCTACAATAGGGTCGCTTCCATACTGGCAGTCGGTGTCGGTTGAATCCTTGATGATTTCATACAGATAACTGGGCGAAAAAACATACTTGTCAATGATGTTTTTGTCGGTGATTTCATGGGTTTTTGCATACAGCAGTGTAGCAATTCCATAACCGTTGGCGAAAGCCACACAGGTGCCATGGTCACCCTGGTCGCCAGGCGTCGGACAATACTGTTCAAGCGCCGCCTGCTCCGGCATTCCCCTGAAACTCTGGAAAGAGAGCTGAACTTTTCTAGGTGTTTTTGCGATGGTGGCCATGTCAAAATTGGCACCCATGCCTCGTCTTTCCTGGGCGTACAAAGTGGCTGTAAGGCCTGCAAGAATCAGAATTACTGTCAGGGTTATCTTGTTCATTTCGGTGATGGAATTAAGTTTGAGATCCGGATTGTTAGAAAATTAATCAGTTGCTTTCATTCGGTACCAACACGGTCACCTCAACTGAAGCCTGTCCGGTGTTGCTCAGGATTTTGCAATTGGGGCGTTCCTGATGGTACTGGCCATTGGTGAAATGACAAGGAAGGGAATTTTTCAAAATTAGGGTCATTCAGAAGGGGGGGCAATACCTAACAATACTGATTATTTGAGGTAGATCCTCAAACAGCTTCTGGCCCTATGAATTGTCGGGCATACCTGGAGTGCTTATCTGCGAAGTCACTCAAGTTGGTTTTTATCCCTGAAAGGGAGGTGTCCAACACTTTTTTTTAAGAAGACAGATATTTTTTACAACCCTTCGAAAGAACCCTTGTCATTAGATTGTTTAATAAGAAATCGTATGAAAACCATAGAAAGATCACAGATCATTGTCAGCAGTACCTTGTTTCTGCTGTTAATACTCATAACGCTGATGCTCTCCACCACAGGTTGTATCCGTGAGCGGATTGAGGGAAATTACAGCGTTGGTACAGAAGAAAGAAGCGTAAGTTCATTTTATAATGTTGAATCAAATGGAAACATCCATGTGGAAATTATTCCATCGGATGAAACAAGGGTGGAGGTGAAAGCCGAAACCAATGTGATTCCTTATGTTGAAACATGGTCGGACGGAAACACCATGATCGTTGAATTCAGGCATGGGTACAACATCCATGAACATTATCCCGTCGAAGTTACCCTTTATACCCCTGAACTGGAAAGCCTTCATCTCTCTGGCTCAGGACGTATTTATTCAGGGCATTTCAATGCAGTTAATGCATCGGTGAGACTCTCCGGTTCGGGTAACATCGATTGCAGTTTCAATGCTGCTACACTCGATGCAGATGTGTCGGGTTCTGGCAACCTTTTTGCAGAAGGAGCCGCCGACCGCGCTGACCTGCGGATCTCAGGTTCCGGAAAAATTGATGCGGGCAACCTTGCCTGCCAGACCTGCAAGGCGAAAATATCCGGCAGTGGCAACCTCTGGGTAGATGTGGAAGAGTCGCTCGAAGGATGGATATCGGGAAGCGGAAGCATCTACTATTATGGCGATCCCGTTGTAATCTCCCACATCAGCGGATCGGGCAGGATCATCCGCTACTGAAGCCCTGCCTGAACCAGTTGCTCAGGCTTTCGGGTGGGATTCAATGCATGAATATCAACGTTTAAATAACCTTACTGTGAAAAAACTACTGTTTGTTTTATTGCTTTTTGCCGGAACTTCCGGTTTGTATGCACAGAATTACCTTCATTCTGTGGGCGTGAGGCTGGGTGCCGGAAGCGGAATCACCTACCGGCGGATGCTCGACAGAAACATCAGCGGTGAACTGATGCTCATTTCCCAGAACAACGGGACTGTGCTGGCCTTCGTCGTCCAGAAGCATCGCCCGGCCATTGTCTTCAACGATATACCCCTGACTTTTATCTGGGGTGCCGGGGCGCACCTGGGAATGGCCAGAGGCGACGGATTCTTCAATCCACCTTACGAATACACGAATGAGCGGATGCCTTACAGCATGCTGCAACTGGGGATTGACGGATTTGCCGCCTTTGAATATGAACTGCCTAGATACCCGTTATCCATCAGCCTCGAATGCAAACCCTATTTCGAATTGTTCGACGACAGGCTGCTGGGCATCCATCTGCCGGTGGTGGCCACAGGTATCCGTTATACCTTCTGAATTTCCCGTTTTAAGAAATCAAATCAAACAACTGACTTTTAACAACACCAATCTGATCATCAATGAAAAAAGCAACATTTTTATTCGTTATAACCACCCTTCTTACGGGCAGTCTGGCATTCGGGCAACAGGACACATTGCGTTTGTTCGGGAACCAGAAACCAAAAGAGAAAACAGAAGAGCCCCGGGTTGAAAGGAATGGCGATGTGTTCAACGGCAACGACGGAATAAGGACCCTTACCGGACCCGGACGCAAGCTTGGATTTTACTTCGGGTTTAATACCGGCTATATGCAGGTCGACGGCTACGATGCCTTCAGCGCAGGGGCTACCCTGTCAATGATTGCCAACCATGGTCTGGCCATCGGTTTTACCGGAATG
>CALMDN010000171.1 GCA_937864935.1 uncultured Bacteroidales bacterium | reverse complement strand
TATGGGTTGACATGGCAAATCCCTCGTAAGTGTATGAACCAGTATAGGTACCATTGTTGTCGTAGATGAGTTCTTCGGTTCCTGAACCTCCCGGTGCTGACCAGCTCAGGTTCACTGTGAAATCGATGGTTTCGGCAACCAGGTTCTGGGGCGCTTCAAATACTTCGCCGGTAACTTCAAGGTTCACGGGAATGTCGATGGACGGATTGTTGATGCTGTTGCTGGTTACAACCAGAAATGCATCATAGGTACCCTGTGCGAGTTCCGTAGCATCCGCAGAAACGGCTACGACAGAGGTTTCACCGGCCGGGGTGGTTCCGGTTACAGGGTTGGTCTGAAGCCATGTGGTGTTTCCCGGGTCAATCAGGATTTCCCAGTTCAGGGCGGCATCTCCTGAATTGTGAATGGTAAGATCGCTGGATGCCGATTCACCCTGAAGCAGGGTAAAGTTGAATTCAAGTGGAGATATCTCAATTTCAGGGCCATTGGCAGCACTGCCGAGTTCCCCGATCATGCGGTACATTCCGCTGTTGTACTGGTTTTCGTTGAACCCGCCGACATAGCCGCTGGTGTTGTCGAAGAAATCACCTGCCAGAAACTGCTTGGCAGAGGTACCGCCAAAATAGGTCCAGGTGAGTCCACCATCGAAGCTGTAAGATACACCGGTTTCACCGGCAGCCGCACCGGTTGATACATAGGTATCCGGAGAACCGGGAACCGCACAAAGATCGCTCTTCAGGAACGGTCCGGAAGGGGTGAGGGTTTCCCAGGTAGTTCCGCCATTCGAGGTCCTTTTTGCAGCAAAAGTTCCCTGGGTTTGCGCAACAATGCCATTGAGCGGGTCGGTAAAGGCGATAAGATTGATCCCTCCGTTGGTAGCTGGTGTTATACCGGTACTGGTTACCCGCCAGTGGAAGCCACGGTCATCAGAGATGTAAACCTTGCTTTTGTTGGTACCGAACATGATGGTGTTTTCACCTACGGCTTCAATCACCGATGTCCAGCCACCTTCTCCGCTGACAGGTGTCCCGCCGGTGATGTTGGCCTGGGGTACCCTTTGCCAGGTCGCTCCTCCGTTGACGGTTGTGTATATTTCAAAATATCCGTCTTTTACATCCCCGTGGCACATGCCTTCCTGCTCGTTCCAGAAATAAACATTGTTGGCGAAGGAAGCTGAGCCTTGCAGGGCGCCTGGTAATTGTGTCCATGTAACCCCGCCGTTGCTGGTTTTATAAACACCGCAGGTGTTGTTTTGGTTTCCGGTGCCGTTGTACACGGCAACATAGGCAAGGTTTTCGCTGAGGGCGCAGATGTTGCCCAGTCCGTAAGTACTTCCACCCAGAACCTGACCGGTGGTCCAGGTTTCTCCGCCGTTGGTGGTACGGGTAAATTCGTTGATGGTGGCACCACTTCCGCTGCCATCGTAAGCAGTAGCCCAGGCTACAGCCGCAGAAGCTGCATGCACATAGCTGATTCCCCGTGAAGCGGCAGTGAATCCGCTGTTCTGGATCAGCCAGGTAGCCGGATTGTTGCCCGGGGTAATGCCGGTAACAATGCGGTTATCGTCGTTAAAATTGTTCCCGCCGGGGTTCAGTGCACCGATGGCAAAATAACCATTGTACGATCCCGACCAGCCCCAGTTGAAGTGAAACTTGTTGTCGCTCAGCCGGTAGCCGTCGCAAACCCAGGCATGTCCGCCACTGGCCGTACTTGAACCAGCGTAATAAACCGGCAATCCGGCATCCAGATCGGCACGGATCAATGCCCACCAGTCAGCCATCACAGGGTAATCGGCGATGCTCTTTAATTCAGCGGTAGGGGCATAGTTGAAGAAATTGACAAGGGCAAAGGGTACGTCTTCGCTGTAAGCCCCAGAACCGCTGGCCCCATACTGCATATTGACAGAAACACCGGCATGGTACATGAGGGTCGCAACCGCAGTATTCGAAGAAGTAACATTGTTGGGCATGGCGGCAAAGTTGTAGGTGGTAATGCCAAAATTGGCACTCTGCAGCCCATATGTTTCATGGGTGTAGGAGTGATAACCTATTCCGTTCGTCGGGAAGGCATGGTATTTCATAATCTGCGACATGGTGGTGGCCACGCAGCCTGTCCAGGCATGGTTGCACGATCCGAATCCTGCACCGGATTCAGCCGGACACAGCGCATTGTAATAGCAACCCTGGTCCCAGGTGGTTGTGAGCAGGGGACTGACATCCATTATCTCACGCTCCAGGCTGTTTTCCAGGATTTTATCCCACATCGGCCGGGTTTCAGCATTGCTGAGTCCGGCAGCCTTGATGTCTGAAATCTGCCTGCTGTAACTATCCAGCCAGGCTTTTGCGGCCGGATTCAGGAAATCTGTATCACCACTGCCTTCAAAAGCATAAGCCAGTACCGGAAGGGATGCATCGTCGGCGGCAACTATGACAAAGCCCCCTGAACTGAATGAAAAAGTGTAAAAAGTGGTAATTCCTTCGTAAGTAGTTTCAGATGAACTGCTTACTGAAATGTTTGAGATGGCAGACGGCGCATAGTGCGCGTAATAATTCAACGCGATCTGCTCCGCAGTCTTTTTGTTTACCGGGTTTGAAAAGCCAGCAAATGCCAGAATTGCGAGCAACAATGTAAAAAGATTTTTCATCTTGACGCTGGTTTTGTTTTAATGTGATTGGTGAAGCCGGGTGTCGCACCCAGAAAAAAAGAACATGAAATTCTCATACCTTATAAACGGGATACAAAGATAAGGTCAAAAGATATTGATCGTAAAAGATATGAATTGTAACAGCCCTGCTCAGCAGATTTCTTTTTTGAGCTGCCCCGGAGAATCAATGAGAAACAGGGGCCTTTCCGACAATAGTTCTTCCCTGCTTCCATATCCGTAGGTAACCCCGGCTGAAGAGATTCCTGCAAGCCTTGCCCCGACAATATCGAAATTCCGGTCACCGATCATGAGGATCTCAGGCGAAGGTTTCAAAGAAAGCTTCCCAAGGGTGTAAGTAATCAGTTCTGCCTTTTCACTCCTGTCACCGTTGATTTCGCAACCCGATACGGTTTGAAACAGGGATGCAATGCCTGCTTTTTCAAGTACGGGAGCGGTGTAAAGTTCTGCTTTTGAAGTAACTACTGACATTTTAAACCCTTTGTCGCGGAGCCATTGCAGTGCCTCCGGAATCTCTTGAAAAACATTGAACTGACTCCATCCCTGTGTAGTGTAGTATTCCCTGTAGGTGATGGTAGCCAGTTCGGCCATTTTATCGTCAAATCCGAACAATGTCCTGAATGAGACCCTGAGTGGTGGACCAATAAAGGCATTCAGGTCAGCCGGACGACCTGACTCCGGAATTTCAAGTTTGTCCATGGTATAGTACAGCGAATTGAAAATGCCCGGTTTTGAATCGATGAGTGTGCCGTCGAGGTCGAAGAAGAGGTGTGTGAATTTCATTATCAGGGTAACTGCTTAAGCATGGAAAAAAAGAAGCCGGTTCAATCGAACCGGCCTTGTTGTTTTGGTGAATTGCTACAATAGCCCGCCATTCTTATAGACCTGAAGCTGAGCGTCGTAAAATTTGTTGATGGTAGTCGTTTTCCCTTTGGTAAGGTTATTGAAAGCTCCGGAGGTAAAATCAACCCGGATGATATCTCCGGTTTCCAGCTCCATTTCTTCGATCATTCCGGCTTTGTAGGTCATGATCGGAAGTGCGGCATTGATCGCATTGCGTTCATAGATTGCACCATACGATTCAGCAATGATGCAGCTGACACCCAGGGCTTTGAAGCAATCTACGGCCTGCTGCCTCGAACTGCCGGCGCCGAAGTTTTTGGTAGTTACCACGATATCACCGGACTGGGCTTTTTTGGCAAAGTCTTCGTAACCCTTGAGGTTATCGAAGGTGTATTGTCCCATTTCTTTGATATCGGTGATGGCCAGGTAGCGGTTGTGGAAGATCATATCGGTGTCGATATCATCCTGACGGATAACCCAAACACGGCCTTCAACAGTGGTTTTTACATCAGCTACCGGTGCTTTGGCTTTGATTTCAGTGGTAGTCGTTACCGCTTTTTTGCCAAAAACAGCCGGCTCGGCAGGGATCTCATCCGGAGTGGTGATGTATCCGGCAACGGCCGAAGCTGCTACCGTGGCCGGGCTGGCCAGGTAAACGAAACCTTTTCCCTGTTTACCGGAGAAGTTTCTGTTTCCGGTGCTGATGGTCACTTCATCCGGACCATTCTGCCCCACCTGACCGGCGGCACATCCGGCACAACCGGCATTGGAAACCAGGGCTCCGGCATTCTTGAAGATTTTTATCAGCCCTTCGTCGAGCGCCTGCTGCCATACCTGATCGGTAGAGGGAACCACTTTCAGCACCACGCCGGGAGCCACTTTGCGGTCCTTCAGGATGGTGGCTGCTACCCTCAGGTCTTCGATACGGCCGTTGGTGCAGCTGCCGATAAATGCAGAGTCGATTTTCGTCTTCATCACCGATTCAACCGATGTATTGTCGTGCGGATGTCCCGGATTGGCTACCATAGGGACAAACGTGCTGATGTCAATGTCAAAGGATTCGGCATATACGGCATCCGGATCGGCAAATACAGGGGAATAACGATTTCCGGTCAGTTGCTCCAGTTCATCCAGAACGCGTTTGTCGGGTGTGAAAAGCACGATAATGGCTCCCATTTCTGTAGCCATCGATGAAATGGTGATGCGTTCATCGAGGCTGAGGTTTTCGATGCAGTCGCCGGCCATCTCAACACTGTAACCCAGCAGTTTGTTGGCACCGAAGATCGAAAGCAGGTTAAGCACGATGTCTTTGGCGGTGACGTTGGCAGGACGTTTGCCTTTGAGGTTGAGTTTAACCGATTCGGGGACCTTAAACCATACGGCACCTTTGGCCCAGGCAGCAGCAATATCCTGATCACCCATACCCTGACCGAAAGCTCCGATGGCACCCATGATGTTGGCATGCGAATCGGTTGATACAAATGTAGAGCCCGGATAGGCCAGTCCTTTATCGATGGCAATATGGGTACCGATTCCGGCATCAACATCGTAAACCCTGATGTTGTTCTGACGGGCATAAAGCCTGCAATAGTGCTGATTGGCAGCATATTTCTGATCAGAACCACCTGGATTGCAATCGAAGGTAAACACAGTACGGCTGGAATCCTCGATGGTTAAACCGTTGTCGACAAGGTTTTTAACAACATTGGCGCCTCCGAAGTCACGGGCTGCCCGGGCATCAATGAAAACATCGATGATATCACCTGGTTTTACAGTCGCCTGGTTTGAGTGACTGGCAAGAATTTTCTCTATTATTGTCATAATTAAGTTTGGGTTGGTTTGCAATAATCAGATTTTCAGTCTTTCGCGGAATGGCTCAAAGGTCATGAAATCGGCATGATGAACAACGTAAGCTTCTGTTGTGCGTTTCACCATATTGCCTTCACCGGCATGTGTGGCGATGATGTGACAGACCTCAGCAGGTACATTGCACATTTCGGCCAGGCTTACGCCGGAGAAAGGGTGGCGAAGGTATTTCCCGTAGCTTCCCTGTATCGACTTGCCATCCTTCATTTCATATTCCAGCAGTTTTCCCACATCGGCGAGGATAGCACCGGCAATGAGTACATCCATATTAACCGGCAGGTCGGTTTTGAAGAAGAGGTTCATCTGGTTGCCGCAGTCCCGGGCAATGTGTACCACCGCCCTTTTATGTCCCATAAAGGTAACTTTCAGGTCCGGACCAGCCAGCAGGGTAAAGGGAATGGTGTTGAGATCCTCGGGGGTAAGCACACTTTTCTGTAGCGCAAGGGCCCAGGTATTGGTGGTTGTTTCGCGCAGCATGGGGTCGCTGATCCATTCAATTTCCGGCCACAGTTCTCTGGCCTGCTGTACAAATTCGGGTTTGATTTCTGGTGTCATGGGTTGATTGTTTTTAAACAGAATCCCCTTTGCTTTGATAAACAAAGGGGAGACTGCATTCAATGAATTGTTCTGTTATTTCAGTTTTGCAATTATGGCATCAGCCATCTGCTTTGTTGAGGCCGCACCCTGGTTCACAACATCGGGAGTTCCTTTCATCTTCAGCATGTCGTAAGCCCGGACCTTGCCTTCAGCAACAACATCACCCACAGCCTTACGGATACGATTGGCCATATCCCATTCGTCGAGGTGCTCGAGCATCATCACTGCCGAAAGAATCATGGCAACGGGGTTCACAATGCTGGTCTCATAACCGGCATACTTGGGTGCCGAACCATGGGTTGGTTCAAAAACACCAATACCGTTTTCGGGGTTGAACTGTGCACTGGTTGCAAAGCCCAATCCGCCGATCAGACCGGCAAAGGCATCCGAAACTATGTCGCCAAACATGTTGCCTGCAACGATCACGTTGTAATTCTCAGGGTTTTTGGTGAGCCACATCATCATGGCATCGATGTTAACATCTTCTACCCAGATATCCGGATATTCGTTTTTGCTCATCTCCTGCGCAATTTTCAGCATCATGCCCGAAGTTTCGCGGATTACATTGGGTTTTTCGCAAACAGTGATCTTACTGAATCCGCGTTTTTTGGCATATTCAAAGGCTGCCTTTACAATGCGTGTGGTATACTTTCTTGTGAAAATACGGGTTGAAACTGCAAGTTCGGGGCGGGGGCACCAGGCGAAGTTGTCTTTGAATTTGGGATGGGTCATCAGGGCATCATATACCTGATCGCCCGGGTTGGTCCATTCAACGCCACCATACAATCCTTCGGTATTCTGCCTGAAGATCATTACATCAACCACCGGTTCCTCAATCTCTCCGCCTTTTCCTCTTCTCACAAAGTTGAGCGGGTTTCCGGGAAGGGTCTGGCAGGGACGCATACAGATGTCAAGGTCGAATTTCTGACGCATGCTTACAATAGGACTGTAGTAATTGTATCCTTTACCCTGAAGTTCGGGTGCCAGTTCAGCTGCTGCTTTATCCTTCGGCTTTGAAGTGA
>CALMDN010000170.1 GCA_937864935.1 uncultured Bacteroidales bacterium | reverse complement strand
GTTATTCATGGGCCAGGAAAACAGATGTGTGGATTCCGGTTTTGCATCGGCTTTTCTGATCAGCAGCAGATTGACCCTGAAACCGGGTTTCATGGCAGCGATCTCAAGGTTCTGGGTGTTTGCAAACGGGGTGCTGTCGGGGGTTATCAGGTAGCCCAGCAGTGCAACCAGCGCGGCAAAGAGGATCACTCCACCGGATATCATGGCCGTTTTGCTTCGTTTCAGCTTCTGCCACGACCGGGCGGTAAGGCTGCCTTCGGGAATCAATCGTTTTTTGTAGAACAAAATGGCGGTCTGCTTAAAGGGTAAGAAGAGGTAACTGGCTTGTTGATGCTGATTGGCCTGACTGGATCATGTGAAGCCAACTGGTTCTCAGTAAGACTTATCGCCGCCAAGTATTCCCCCGAGAATAGACCCGCCGATCCCACCGATGCCTTTCGACTCTTCCCGGTTGGTGCGGGAGGCTGAGATGATCCGGTCGGCGAGCCTCGAAAACGGCAGGCTTTGCAGGTACACCAGTCCCGGACCGGTAAGTTTTACCAGGAAGAGGCCTTCGCCGCCAAACAGGGCATTGGTGAATCCACCGATAAACCGAATGTCGTAATCCACCGCAGGGTGGAAGGCAACCAGGCAACCGGTATCCACGTGCAGCACTTCTCCGGCCTGCAGCTGACGCTGAACTATGGCTCCGCCGGCCTGCACAAACGCCAGTCCGTGACCCGAAAGGCGCTGAAGGATAAAGCCTTCGCCACCAAACAAGCCAGCGCCGATTTTTTTGGTAAAGGCAATGTCGATGTCGATGCCATTGGCTGCACAGAGGAAGGAATCCTTCTGACACAGGAATTCACCACCGAGCCGGTCGAGTTCAAGGGGGATGATCTTGCCGGGATAGGGAGCGCCAAAGGCTACTTTCCTTTTGAGACGGGTGTTGTTGAGGAAGGTGGTGATGAAAAAGCCGTCGCCGGTAAGCATCCGCTTGAAGCCTTTGAAAAGGCCGCCACCTGTGGTGGTCTGCATTTCGATGCCGTCGTCCATAAACATCATGGCGCCCACTTCGGCACGCACCCCTTCTGAAGGATCCAGTTCTATTTCGACGAGTTGCATGTCGTCGCCGATAATTTTGTAATCGATGATGTCAGCCATTGGATTTTAGTTGATTGTATTTTATAATTGTTGTCTGTGATGAGGGTATCGGCGAGCATTGATTGGTGCAATCTGTATCTCCGTTCATGCAAATTTAATCAATTTCCGGTGATTGATTCTTGTAGAATTTAGTGGGAATAAGGCTTAAAAAATCCTTGATTAAAATTTTAGTATTTCAGAGAATTGTTTTACTTTTGCCCCTCGTTACAAACGGTGAGTGTAGCTCAGTCGGTTAGAGCATCAGATTGTGGTTCTGAGGGTCGTGGGTTCGAATCCCATCATTCACCCGAAACATTGTTTTAAGAAGAGGTTCGCTTTTGCGGGCCTTTTTTTTGTGGCAAATCCTCCCGGGATATGCCATTTTTTCTGTCAAAGGCTATGGCTGACAAGTCAACCGATCCTTCGTTTATTGTATCAAACCCGCTCTTCATCTTATTATCGGAACTGCTGAAGTATAACATTTGATTGCTATCATGTAATTGAAATACGTTCATATCTTAACGCTGATTTCTGCCAGAAGAATCAGAAATTAAAACTTATCCCAATCCCGCCGGAATTCAGTCCGAATGAAACTGATTTTTCGGCGGCTTTTTTTTGAATGATACCATCGTTATAGATTTCAACGGCTTTGTCTGTCCGTACATCATAAATGGTCCAGACCGGCAATGCAAGCAGAATAAAGAAACCTCCGGCAACCTTATAAAGTCCGACCGAACGGTCATAAATCAAGCCTCCTGCCAGTATTACGCTTCCTGTAATCAGAAAGGTGAAGGCTGTATTGCGGTTGGCAAGTGCATTCCGGTAAACTCCAGAGGCTTCATCATTGCTGAGTAGTACTGCTTTCATTCTTTTGGAATTCAGGTAATTGCCATCCCAGGTATAGCCTTTGCCGGGGATATTTATAATCTGTAAGGTGTCGGTTTGCTGCTGGGCAAGGATGTTGGATAGTCCGGTAAAAAGTAATGTAAACAGGAGAAATGCAAATTTCATAAGGATCGGTTATCTATAAATCAATGATAGGAATTAAACGGTCTGAAACTGAATTTTTGAAACAATCTCTGGTATACGGCTGAACGTTCAAATTTAGGTTAAAAAGTCAATACAAGCGTGGAAACACCAAGTCTTTTCCCGGGATTCTGTAAAAGTAATCATTGTTGACCTGAAAAAATAATTGGTTTCCTTTAAACTAATTGAAAATACTGGATTACTGCATTATTCAAAACTATTACCTTACTATCTTTTTCTGACACCAACACACGAAATCACCAACCGGTCTGCATGCGTCTTTCATGTAGGAAATCACTTGCTTATTTATCTGATTTAGAGCGATTATAGTGTTCAGATAGCTATTGGGAAGGGGTTCAGATGATAATAGGATAGTGTCAAGGTTTCTTTTACTTTAACCTGACAACAATGAAAAGTAATTTAGAATCATTCCCTCCTTTAACAGAACTCTTTCAGAACACTTGAGTTGCGTACCAAAAAAAATCCCCGGCAAGCGCCAGGGAAATTTTCGGTTATCAGGAAAAAGTATCATTTTTCGCGCAGATGCCAGGCTGAGGTGCCCTCGGCAACCTCCTTTTCGCTGACCCAATACTGGTCAACGATGTCTGTCTGCTGCTGTTCCCAGTATGCAGGGGAAACCCTGCCACCTCCGGGAGCCTTCAGGGCCATCTCATATACAGCAATTACCGGGTTGAAAACCAGGTCGCTGACTCCGATGGTGAATGTGGTTGCGGCGGTTTCATCCTCCTTTTTCTCTTCAGCAGTAATTACCTCCAACCCGTTGAAGCTCAGCAGGGTCTTCAGAAACTCCATTCTTCCGGCGGTGGATCCTTTTTCAACAACGGTGCAACGTGTCCCGTTGATCTCTTCGACGATGTGTTTGGCTTGCAGTGGCATAAGTTGAAAAGTAAAAAGTAAAAAGTAAAAAGTAAAAGGTAAAAAGTCAGGATTTGGTAGTTTTGTTTTCAGGCATTAGAAATTAGACATTAGATATTAGAAATTTGTTTTTCCCATCCTTTGCTGTCATCATTCCCTAGAACAGCCCTACACTCAGGCTGTTGATAAACTCATACACCTGGCTCCAGAATCCAACCACAAAAATACCCAATCCACTTAATATCAGACCTAAGCGGGTCATTGAATCACTTTTAAAAGCAGCGATGGGCGTATCGGTTTTGTTGATGAACATTGCTTTGACCACCATAAGATAGTAATACAATGAAATGTTGGCATTGAGTACGGCAATAAATACCAGCCAGTAGAGTCCGGCAGAGGCTGCAGATGTAAACAGGAAGAACTTTCCGAAGAACCCGGCTACCGGGGGAATACCGGCAAGTGAGAACATGGCCAGCATCATGAGCAGGCTGAGCTTCGGATTGGTGCGGTAGAGTCCATCGTAATCGCGCATATTGATTTTTCCGGTTGAGCCCTCAATGGCAGCAACAACGCCGAATGCCCCCAGGTTTGAGAATATGTACACCAGGATAAAATAGATCACTGAGGTCATACCCATCTGGCTTCCGGCCATCATCCCGAGCAGGATAAAACCGGCCTGGGCGATGGAGGAGAAGGCAAGAAAGCGCTTCATGTTCTGCTGCCTCAGGGCAAACAGGTTACCGACAAACATGGTAAGTACCGAAATCACATACAGCACATTCTGCCAGATGTCGAACAACTGGAAGAAGACCTTGTAAAGTACCAGTACGAGGATAAAGGAGGCAGCTCCCTTCGAAATCACCGACAGATAGGAGGTCACATTTACCGGAGCTCCTTCATAAACATCGGCGGTCCACAGGTGGAAGGGTACCAGGGAGATTTTAAAAGCCATTCCTGAAAAGAAGAAGAGGAAGGCCAGCACCTGCATCGGAGCATTGCTGTAGACTGCAGCAATCTGGTCGAAATAGATGCTACCGGTGGATCCGTAAATGAGCGACAATCCGAAAAGGAGGATGCCTGAAGAAAGGGCACTTGAAAGTATGAGTTTAACTCCGGCTTCGGCCGATTTGGTCTGGTGATGGGTGTATGCAGCCAGGGCAGCAATGGGAATGGTGGCGGTTTCAAGGCCAAGGTAGAACATCAGGAAGTCGCCTGACGAGATCATAAAATACATCCCGATCAGTGTTGAGAACAACAAAATGAAGTATTCGCTCATTTTCTCGCGGTTTTCCGGTTTGTTCACCCAGGGCCATGATTGCAGCAGGATGATGAGTACCCCGATGTTGAGTACATTCTTCATCAGGCTGATGAGCGGGGTGGTTTTGAACATGCCGCCAAACAGCACCCCTTCTTCCGCCGGAAGAAAACCAATGATGGTCTGCACGGCGAATAGCGCTATGGCGAACGGAACAATGGCACGCTTGTGCGCGGGTTTCACCATCAGGTCGGTTATCAGCAGGATAAGCGCGATGGCCACCAGCATGAGTTCGTGCCGCATGAGAAGAAAATCGTTGACTGTCATACTACCAATCTATAAGGTTTTGTTTAAGCCGGGGCTGACGCCGGCGGCTGACTTCAATGCTAATCAGAACAGGCCGGTGAATTCGAATCCGGCCATGGAAATTTTATTCACGATGGGCTCCAGGCTGACGTTGATCATGTCGGACAGCCAGAGCGGGGCAATACCGATGGCGGCGATGGCCAGCACCAGGGTGATGGTGGAGAGGCGTTCGTGCCATTTTGCATCCTCCAGGTGAAGGAAATGCTCATCCTTGATGGGGCCGAGCAGCAGGATTCCGACCACCCTCAGGATATACACCGCGGTGACCACAATACTGGTGGTGGCCATGATGGTGAGAAAACGGTGGAAGAAATCGGTGTGCTGGAAGGCGCCGAAGAAGATGGTCATTTCAGCTACGAAACCGCTCAGTCCCGGAAGTTCTCGAAGTTGAGGCCGACGGGGAGATCCTCT
>CALMDN010000169.1 GCA_937864935.1 uncultured Bacteroidales bacterium | reverse complement strand
GTATACATCGACAGCAATTACAGTTATTATGTTGAAGAAGAACCCGTCAGCCCTGAATTCCTGACCGAAACCATCGGCAACAAACTTTCAGCAGATGCTGAAGCTTCGGTGGTATTGAGGGCCGATCAGAGTGTTCCTGTACAGTATGTTGTTACCCTTATAGATGCGGTAAACAAAATAAACGACCTTACCGGAACAAAACACAAAGTGATTCTGGCCACCAAACCCCTTAAATAATCTGCTGCACAATGGCTGCCTGGCAGGATTTTTGAAAACCTTTCAGAAAAGAAATTTGAAAACGGACAAGGACGATATAAAGGGACTGATTGGCACCATCCTCTTCCATGCGCTGCTGGTGGGTGGTTTGCTGCTGATGGCACTCCGAACACCACTTCCCTTGCCTGAAGAGGCCGGGGTTGAAGTCAATCTCGGGAATTCTGAAGATGGGATGGGCGAAATTCAGCCGGAGCAGCTTACGCAGGGAGGTGAAGTTTCGCCACCGTCAAGCAGTGCGGCCGAAGAAGAAATTGTCAGTGAGAATACCGAGGAAACACCGGCCATTCAACCTGTTAAAAAGGAGAAACCCCAGCCTTCAGTGAACCCTGAGCCCAAACCTTCTGTCAAACCGGAGGTGAAACCAGCCCCGCAGCCGGTGGCCAATCCCAATGCAATGTACAAAGGCAAGCAAGGCGGTACCAAGGGCGGGAACGAAGGCAATGGCAACAAGCCCGGCGACAAGGGGCGGCCTGACGGAACCCCGGGTGCTGACAATTACGATGGTGCCGGAGGCAATGGCAATGGCGTATCCTTCAGTCTCGCGGGACGCAGTTCAAGACAACTTCCACCTCCGAACAAAAATTTCACCGAAAAAGGCACCGTCGTTGTCACCATCTATGTGAACCGTTCCGGAACGGTAACCCGGGTTATTGCAGGTACGAAAGGTTCAACCACCTCAAACCTTCAGTTGCTGCAGCTTGCCGAGCAGGCAGCCAGGCAGGCGAAATTCAGCCCGAAAGAAGATGCCCCGGAGGAACAGAAAGGGACGATCACCTACAACTTTGAATTAAACTGACCCTTTGGTTTCATGAATTACCAAGAAACGCTGGACTATCTCTACAGCAGGTTTCCGACATTTCATCTCACCGGAGGCAATGCTTACAAAGCCGGTCTTGAAAACACCCTTGAAATCGGAAGGCTTACCGGCAACCCTCACCTCGGTTTCCACACCATCCACATAGCAGGAACCAACGGCAAAGGCTCTGTTTCGCATATGCTGGCTTCCATTCTGCAGGAATCCGGGTTCAGAACGGCACTTTTTACTTCACCCCACCTGAAAGACTTCAGGGAACGGGTAAAAGTGAACGGCGAAATGGTGAGTGAGGCTTACGTTTGCCAATTTGTTGAACAATACAGGAAAGAGTTTGAGCGCATTGAGCCTTCTTTTTTTGAAATGAGCTTCGCCCTGGCCATGAGCTGGTTTAAACTTCAGGATGCAGAAATTGCCGTGATTGAAACCGGGATGGGTGGCAGGCTGGATTCAACCAATGTGGTGAAACCCCTGTTGTCTGTGATCACCAATATTGGTCTGGACCACACGAAATTCCTCGGAACAGGCATCGCTGAAATCGCTTTCGAAAAGGCTGGGATTATCAAACAGAATACTCCCGTCGTAATCGGGGAAACCCACCCGGAATCGGCCCCGGTTTTCCGGTCCACGGCAGCTGCTTTATCGGCTGAGCTTACGTTTGCCGATCAATCGGTTCAGGTATCGGGGGATACAACAGATTTACCGACGGAGTTGCTTTCATTGACTGCCCGGATGGGAGCTCAGAAATTCAGCATCCAAAGCCCGCTCACCGGAACTTATCAGCTGAAGAACATTGCCACGGTAGTCTGTGCCTGCCATAAACTTCAGGAGTCAGCAGTGCTGACCGGCAAACTTGAAATTGAAAAAGGAATCAGAAATACCCTGGTGAACACCCGTTTGCAGGGCCGGTGGCAGGTATTAAGTCATAAACCGCTCGTTATCTGTGATATAGCCCACAATCCGCATGGGCTGGAACCGGTGGTCAATCAGCTGAAAGCACAGAACTACAGGAAACTGCACATTGTTATCGGGGTTGTCAATGACAAGGACACAGGCGGAATGCTGCAGCTGTTGCCTGTTGAAGCCACGTACTATTTCTGCAAAGCCGATATCCCCAGAGGGCTGGATGCGCAGCTGCTGCAGAAAGAAGGAGTACGTTTCGGACTGAAGGGAGATTGCTTTGGTTCTGTAAATTCAGCCTTCAAAGCAGCTAAAAGGAATGCTGCCGAGGATGACCTGATCTTTATCGGAGGCAGTGCGTTTACCGTGGCAGAGGTGTTGTAATCAGCCTCCGGTAATGAGGTGAAGCACCATGACATCATCCCCTTCGTTCACCACTTTTTTATCGTATTCATGTCGTCTTACCAGTTCGGCATTTACCTTCACCACCAGCATCTTAAACGTAAAGTTTTTGGCCGCCAGCAATTCACTGATGGTCATCTGGACGGCCTCAAAAGTCTCTTCCCTGTTGTTCAGCATTATTTTCATCGCTGGCTTCATTAATGGTTTGTGACATCCCCGGCTTCTGGTTTGAAATCCTTCAGAAGGATACTCAACACCTCGTTGGCCTGCATGTTGGCCACCACCCCAACCCTGGGCGCCAGTACCGGAAGTGTATCTGAGACCTCAGAAACTTCATCACCACAAACAATCAGTTTGCCTGAATTGCGGCAATGAATCAGATCAGAATTCCCCCAGCCTGCCATCCCGATGCCGGTAACCAGATATTTACCGGGCAGCTGAAGATGAACAGTTTCGATGATCATGTGCTTCATTTCAGCTTTATCAAACGCTTCAACAATCACATCACATCCGGCAAAAAGCTCAACAACATCAGACACACAGAGCTTCATATCGAAAGCTTTGACGGTGACACCAGGGTTGATCCTCAGGATGTTCTCCCGCAGGGCATGCACTTTGAGACGGCCTATCTGATCGTGGAAGTAGTACTGCCGGTTGAGATTCCGGGAAGTTACAATATCAAAATCTGCGATGATCAGTTTGCCTACACCACATCGGGCCAGAGCGACAGCGCAATTGGACCCGAGACCTCCGCAACCGGCAATGCCTACGGTAAACCGGCTGAGGTAGTTACTGATCTGTTCAGGTAGGTTGGCTGACATAGTCGGGCTGCTTCGTGTTTCTGCACGGTTGATGCAAAAATAGAAAAATTAGACCCGTTTCCATCAGTTCCGGATATTTTATGTTTGTTCACGCAGTTTCAGAATAGAATACCGGGTATTACCCAGCCCTCCGGATTTATAAAATACTGCATTTCAACATGCTTTATGAAACGACATTCATATCGCTATTTTTCAGACAATTATATTTTGAAAATGGTAAAACTTTGTACATTTGTGAACGCGTTCACAATAACAAACCAACCCTTTTCACCTATGAACACAGCAGAAATCAACAAATCGCTGAAACTCGTAAAACAGTATCAATACACACCGGCTCCGGTAATCCGGGGCTATAACAACCGCACGTTATACATCAACGTTACCGACAACAACATTCTTGAAAAGCCGGTAAGCCAGCAGATGAAGGAGAAATTCATCGGGGGCAAGGGATTTGGGCTCAGGCTTTTGTGGGATGCCACCAAACCAACGACAAAATGGAATGACCCTGACAATGAAATTGTGATCGGTATGGGTCCCATCTGCGGGATTACGCAGTATTCAGGTACAGGGAAATCGCTGGTAGTAACCATTTCACCACAAACAGACATCGTGATCGACAGCAACGTGGGTGGTTATTTCGGCCCCTTCCTTAAGTTTGCCGGTTTTGATGCGCTGGAGCTTCAGGGAAAAACCGACAGGGATGTTGTGGTGTTTATTGATGAAACCCGCAGCATGGTAGAGGTATATGAAACCGTTTCACTTCCTGAAGACAGTCACCTGCTCGCTGAAAAGCTTACAGAGATCTTTGCTGATGAAGAAAGCGGAAGAAAGAATGTTTCTGTTGTATCGGCCGGTACTGCAGCAAGGCACTCACTCATCGGGATGCTCAACTTCAGTTTCTTTGATTCAAAGCGCAAGGTAACCCGACTGAAACAGGCCGGGCGCGGTGGTATAGGAACGGTATTTATTGATAAAGGTATCAGGGCACTGGTTTCAAAAACCAGCGGAATCAAAGGAAACCTCAACAATGTTGTGGATCTTGAGGCCATTATGGCCCGTGGGCGTAACTTCAACCGCGAAATGCGTGAGCTTGACGACAGTCAGGCCGAAATGAGGACAAAAGGCACCGCCCACCTTACCAATGTAATGAACGATTATGATCTTCTGCCAACCAACAATTTCAAGTTCGGAAGTCATCCTGATGCAGTAAAAATACATTCAGAGATTTACAAGGAAAGATTTACCCAGGGGGTTCCCGACGGCTGCTGGATCGGTTGCAATATGTCATGCGCCAAGGGGGTTGATCATTACCAGTTGCGTTCAGGTCCTTATGCCGGTTCCAAAGTCATTGTGGATGGCCCTGAATATGAAACAGCTTCATCACTTGGTTCCTGCGCCGGAATTTTCAACCCGGATTTTACCATTGAAGCCAACTTCTATTGCGACACCTATGGCATCTGCACCATTTCCTGGGGAACCATCCTCGGATTTGTGATGGAGTGTTATGAAGCAGGCATCCTGAACAAGGAGCGCACCGGTGGTTTGGAACTCAACTTCGGCAATGCCGACGGAGCCATGGAACTGCTGCATCAGCTTTCACGGGGTGAGGGCTTCGGAAAAATCGCCGGATTGGGTGTCCGTAAAATGAAAGAGATGTTCATTGAAAACGGCTGGGGTGATCCGCAGTTCCTTCAGGACATCGGCATGGAGAACAAAGGACTTGAGTATTCACAATACATTTCTAAGGAATCACTGGCACAGCAGGGCGGATACGCCATGACCAACAAAGGACCGCAACACGACGAAGCATGGCTGATCTTCATGGACATGGTAAACAACCAGATACCTACTTTCGAGAACAAGGCAGAAGCACTGCATTATTTCCCGATGTTCCGCACCTGGTTCGGACTGCAGGGATTGTGCAAGCTTCCGTGGAATGACGTTGAGCCTGAAAGCAATGCCCTGAGCGACGAACCTGCCAAGGTTCCCGAGCATGTTGACAATTATGTAACCATTTACAATGCGGTTACCGGTGAAAACATTGATAAATATGAGATCATCAGGCAATCGGAGCGGGTTTACAACTTCCAGCGGATCTTCAACATCAGGCGTGGCTACGGCCTCAGGAAGCACGACGCCCAGCCTTACCGTGCTGCCGGTCCTGTAACCGAAGAGGAATACCTGTCACGTCAGGAACGCTACGACAAACAACTTGTAGAGCTGATGAACCTTGACCCGTCGAAAATGACACTGAAAGAGAAAATGGACGCCACCCGCAAATACCGCGAAAACAGGTATGAACAGCTGCTCGACGCAGTTTATTTCAGGAGGGGATGGACCAGCAACGGGGTGCCGAAGATTGAACACCTCAAGAAACTCGGCATGGATCTGCCAGAACTGATCGAAGTGGTGGAACCGCTTCAATAGTAACAGGAATAAATAAGTCTGAGGCTGTCTCAGAAGCAATAAATTGTTTATACTTCGACTCCGCTCAGTATGACAATTTATTGATAATCAGATATCAGGCTTCGCTCCGACAGGAAACGGAACGGAGCCTGATCTGATTTCAGAGTCAGCCACTTTTTATTAATGACATTTATCGTCCCGCATAAACGGGTACCGGAAATCGGTAGGCGGCAGCAAGGTCTCTTTGATGGTACGCGGGCTGGTCCACCGCAGCAGATTGAGGTGACTGCCCGCCTTGTCGTTGGTACCTGACTGTCTGGATCCCCCGAAAGGTTGCTGGCCCACCACAGCGCCGGTTGGCTTATCGTTGAAATAAAGGTTACCGGCTGCATATTTCAGCGCCTGACTAGCCTGATCGAGAATGTGTCTGTCGCGGGCAAAAATTGCACCCGTGAGTGCGTAGGGCGATGTTTCATCTACCAGGTTCAGTACGTTATCAAAGTCCTTTTCAGGGTATACATAAACTGTCAGCAGCGGTCCGAAAATCTCCTCCTCCATGGTAACAAAGTGGGGATTGCTTGTTTCAACGATGGTGGGTTCAATGAAATATCCTTTTGATTTATCCCCCTTGCCGCCAAATACTACTTTGGCTTCGGTCGATTGATTGACCAGATCAATATACCGCATGATGTTGTCGAAAGAGGCTTCACTGATCACTGCATTCATGAAATTGGAGAAGTCCCTGACATCTCCCAGGGTAACTTCCGACAGCATTTCCCCTACCCTGCGCTTTACAGCCGGCCAGAGATTGTCGGGAATGTAGGCCCTGGAGGCGGCAGAGCATTTCTGTCCCTGGTACTCAAACGCCCCCCTGACAATGGCTGTTGCAATTTCATCAACCCCGGCCGAAGCATGCACCAGGATAAAGTCCTTGCCTCCGGTTTCTCCGACTATTTTCGGATATGACTTGTAGTTGCGCAGGTTCTGTGCGGCCATACCCCAGAGCCTGTTGAACGTGATGTTCGACCCGGTGAAATGCAACCCTGCGAAAAGCCTGTCTGAAAAAACTGCATTTCCGATCTCAGGACCATCGCCCGGAATAAAATTAACCACGCCATCCGGAAGGCCCGCCTCTTTATAAATCTCCATCAGCACGTAATTCGACAGTATGGAGGTGGTGGCCGGTTTCCAGAGCAGGGTATTGCCCATCAAAGCCGGAGACATATTGAGATTGGAGGCAATGGCGGTAAAATTAAACGGCGTCAGCGAGAAGATAAAGCCTTCAAGCGGACGGTATTCTATACGGTTAATAAATCCCGGATCGGAATGTGGCTGTTCGTTGTAAATATCTGAAATGTAGTGAGCATTAAACCGCAGAAAGTCAATGGTTTCGCAGGCGCTGTCAATTTCTGCCTGGAAGGCATTCTTGCTCTGCCCCAGCATGGTGGCGGCATTCAGGCGTGCTCTGTACTTTTTGGCAATCAGTTCAGCAATCTTGAGGGTTACCGATACCCTTTCAACATAGGAGAAAGACTCCCACAAACGGTGCGCTTTCTGTGAAGCTTCAACCGCCATTTTCACTTCTCTGGCTCCTGCTTTATGGTACCTGCCAAGGATATGACCGTGGTCATGCGGCATGCGGACTTCTTCTGTATTTCCGGTGCGGACTTCCTTTCCGCCGATGATCAGTGGAATGTCGAGTTGCTGCGACGACATCAGATCAAGCTCGGCCTGCAATTCTTTGCGCTCCCTCGTTCCGGGTGAGTAGGATTTCACCGGCTCGTTGGCCGGATAATCAAAAGTAAAAATGGCATTGTTCATAAAATACGTAAAGTTATCGGTAAGGTTTGTAAAGGCTGATTAAACAAGCAGATCATGTGTTTGTTCACTGAAACCGGCGGGTCATCCGCCATAAGCAACTAAGAATGAATCATATGAATCCGCTATTTCAGAAAAATCTTGTAAAACCAGCATATTACATACTGATACAGCTTTAATACCTGTCAGGATCGCTTTTGTCTGGTAAAATTCTCAGATAACCTTCGGCGGGCCTGTCTCCCAGGCCATCAATCTGGAAAGCTCAGAATGACTTTGATTTACACGGTTTTTATGGGAAGGGCTATTGGTTTGTATGCTGAAAACGTTTAGGTTTGCTGAATAAAACAAAACGATCTGGCTATGTTTAAAACAAATGAATACTTCGATGGAAAGGTTAAATCCATTGCCTTTGAAACTACAGAAGGTCCTGCAACCGTGGGTGTTATGGCTGCCGGCGATTATGAATTCGGCACATCCTCCGTTGAATACATGACTGTGATTTCCGGCGAGATGGAAGTCATGCTTCCTGGCGAAACTGAATGGAAGGCCTACAAACCCTTCGACACCTTCATTGTGCCTGCTGGTGTGAAGTTTAAAGTGAGGATGCAGGGCGACACCTCCTACCGTTGCCTTTACCGGTAACCCACACATTCCCATTGTTTTATTAACTCTCCGGTCCTATGGAAACCAAAAAATTCAGCAACCTGAAGGTTGATTATAAAATATGGTTTACCGATGAATCAGGCAAAGGCCTGCTGGGCGACGGAAAATGGAAAATCCTGAAAACCATCGATGAAACCGGCTCGCTCACTGCAGCCTGCGACAAGCTGGGTATTACCTACCGCCGGACCTGGAACGATCTGAAAAGCATAGAGAAGCGACTGGGCTTTTCGTTGCTTGAAAAAATCCGTGGAGGAGCCGACGGGGGTAGTTCAACATTGACTGTTGAAGGTCAGAGACTGATTAAAGCATTTGACAACTTTCATCAGAGAATGGATATACAGATGCAGGAGCAGTTCAGGTTACTGATCATGGAATTGAATGGCAATGAAAAAACCTGATCTTTGGTGGCTTAGCATTTCTTGCTTTCTGTTGTTATGGATCCTGTCAGGGTGCAGTACCGGAAAGCAGCCCCCGGCTGGTGCACTGAGCGGAGAACTCATTGTTTTTCATGCCGGAAGCCTGTCTGTTCCCTTTAAAGAACTGGCAGATTCCTTCATGGTCATGCATCCCGGGGTGAAGGTGCTCACTGAATCGGCAGGTAGCTTGGCTTCCATCAGGAAGATAACCGATCTTCACAAGCCCTGCGATCTCCTGGCCTCAGCTGATTTCACCCTGATTGATCAGTTGCTGATTCCGGAATATGCCAGCTGGAACCTTCAGTTTGCCGGCAATGAACTGGCCGTTGTATATCAGCCGGAATCAGCCCATGCTGCTGAGGTCAATGCCGGAAACTGGCACAGGATTCTGTTGCTTCCTGATGTAAAAACCGGCAGGTCTGATCCGGATTCAGACCCTTGCGGATACCGCACCGTGCTCAGCCTCAAACTTGCTTCAGCGTATTATCAGCAGGCAGATCTTTATCTGAAAATGCTCGAAAAAGACAAGCAGTATATCCGGCCAAAAGAAGTAGATCTGCTGGCCTTGCTTGAGTCGGGTACCATTGATTACATTTTTATCTATAAATCGGTTGCCCTGCAGCACAAACTGCCTTTTGTAGAGCTGCCGGATGAAATCAATCTGGGCAGTTACGATCAGCGGGATGTTTACAGTACGGTGTCAACGCAGGTTGCCGGCAACACGCCCGATGAAAAGATTACGGTAAAGGGTGAACCCATGATCTATGGAATTACCGTTCCTGAAAATGCACCAAACAAAAAAGCCGCTCTGGCGTTTATAGAGCTTCTGATGGGAACAACCGGCAAAGAGATTCTGCTAAAATCAGGTCAAAACCCGGTGGCTCCGCAGACAAGTCAGAAAACCTTCCGGCTGCCGGAAGAATTGAAAAGTCTGGTCAGGGAGTAAAAGTCAGGTTAATTTTTATTCAGGCTCGTCCATTAGGGCGGGAACAATCATTGCAACTAACCCGGAGGCAAAATCATGAAAAATTTATTATGAATTTACAAATTTTTCATGATTTTGCTGCCTTTTCTGACATTCTCATTGACACCCGCCCTAAAGGACGGGTCGATTCACAGAGTATAACAGAATAAAAAGATTCTGAAACCCGTAAATTAATTTCAAATGGAGACACAAATCAGGGGCTTCCTGAGCGAACTTGGTATTGAGCAGGTCAACAACGGAGCTACCTCAGGAACAATCTGGCATACCACCAAGGGAAAACCCATTTCATCTTATTCACCGGCCGATGGACAGCTCATCGCCACCATCAATCAGGCAACCTGGGACGACTATGAAGTCATCATGGGAAGGGCCACTGAAGCTTTCAGGGAGTGGCGCATGGTGCCGGCTCCTAAAAGGGGAGAAATTGTACGGCAGATCGGAAACCGGCTCCGGGAGTTCAAAGAACCCCTCGGCTCCCTGGTTTCATACGAGATGGGAAAAGTATATCAGGAAGGTCTCGGTGAAGTTCAGGAGATGATCGACATTGCTGACTTTGCCGTCGGACTATCACGGCAGCTTTACGGTTTCACCATGCATTCGGAGCGCGAACGTCACAGGATGTACGATCAGTATCACCCCCTGGGCGTTGTAGGCGTTATATCGGCTTTCAATTTCCCGGTGGCTGTATGGGCATGGAATGCCATGCTGGCTATGGTCTGCGGCGATGTGGTGGTATGGAAACCATCTTCCAAGGTAATGCTCAGCGCCCTGGCTGTGCACAAAATCATTGAAAAAGTACTGGCAGAGAACAAGGTGCCCGAAGGGGTGCTGAATCTTGTTGCCGGCAGTTCACAGTATATCGGCGATGATTTCCTGGCCGACAAACGCATTCCGCTCATCTCGGTTACCGGTTCAACCAGGGTTGGCCGTCACGTAAGTAAAATCGTTGGCGAAAGGCTCGGAAGAAGCATCCTTGAGCTGGGCGGAAACAATGCCATCGTGGTTTCCCAATACGGAAACCTCAATATGGCTTTGAGGGCCAGCCTCTTCGGAGCAGTGGCCACTGCAGGACAGCGTTGTACCTCTACCCGCCGTTTGCTGATTCATGATTGCATCTTCGACAAATTCACCGACAAACTGATTACGGCATACAAGCAACTGATGATCGGCCATCCGCTTGACGCAGAAACCGTGGTTGGCCCGCTGGTTGACCAGGATGCAGTGAAGAATTTCGTGGCTGCACAGCAACAGATCGTTGCCGAAGGAGGGAAAATCCTTTACGGAGGGCAGGTACTTGACGGCCCCGGCTATGAATCGGGCTGTTACGTTGTTCCCTGTATTGCAGAAGTGGAGAATCACTATGAAATCGTGCAGGAAGAAACATTCGCCCCGATTCTGTATGTAATTAAATACAAAAGTCTTGACGAAGCCATCGAACTGCACAACGCTGTACCCCAGGGCTTGTCATCAGCCATTTTCTCGAAAAACATCCTGGAAACAGAGAAATTCCTCTCGCACGAAGGCTCTGACTGCGGCATCGCCAATGTGAACATTGCGACCAACGGTGCTGAAATCGGAGGGGCTTTCGGTGGCGAAAAAGACACCGGTGGTGGTCGTGAATCGGGTTCAGATGCGTGGAAAGCTTACATGCGCAGGCAAACCAACACCATCAATTTCTCAACCGAACTACCACTGGCCCAAGGTATTAAGTTTGATGCCTTTGATGATTAAGCACTGTTCATCACGTTGATTTCTGACAATCAAATGTTTCTTTTACATTTGCAGGAAAGATAATGCTGCGTGCGTTGCTTCCGTGTCAGAATTCAGCCCCACAGTTTGAACCGCCTCTCCGATGAAGAATCTGTTGCAAAAATTAAAACAGCGCTTCAACTCCGGCCACAGCCGGAGTGTGAAAGCCCGCAAGCAGATTCTGTTCTCTTTTATCATTAAGTCGGTCAGCATTCTGATCGGCTTTGTATTTGTACCCTTGTTGTATCACAACATGGGCGCCGCCGAATATGGTATCTGGCTGACGCTGAGTTCAGTGCTTGCCTGGATAAATTACTTTGACGTAGGCCTGGGGAATGGGCTCCGCAACAGGTTCGCCGAATCAATTGCAAGAGGTGAACATGAAATGGCCCGCATCTATGTTAGCACTACCTATGCAGGATTGTCGATCATTTTTGGAAGTGCATTTCTTATTTTCCTTGGAATTAATCCCTTTCTGCAATGGCATGAAATCCTTAAAGCGCCACAGGGGCTGGAGCATTCACTGAATATTCTTGCAATCGTCACTTTTGGGTTCTTCCTGCTTCGGTTTACACTGAAACTGATCACTGTAATTTTACAGGCTGACCAACGGGCATCCGTTAGCAATATCTTTGACCCTGCAGCGAATGTATTGTCGCTTATTGCAATTCTGGTCCTGATAAAGGTATCTGAAGCTTCGCTGCTTAATCTTGGGATCATTCTCGGAGCCTCTCCTGTGATTTTACTTATTGGTGCTACATTGTATTTTTTCAACAAAGATTACAAGCAATACAGCCCATTATTCAGATTAATTAATTTCAAATATTTTAAAAACCTTGCCAGTCTGGGGGTGTGGTTTTTTGTAATCCAGATAACCGTGGTCATCATCATGATGACAAACAATCTGATTATTACCAGGGTTGTCGGGCCTGAAGCCGTAGCTTCCTATCACATAGCCTACCGATACTTTGGCATTATCCTGATGTTGTTTGTCATCATAACCAATACTTATTGGTCTGCATTCACAGAAGCTTATGTTAAGAAAGATTTCGCATGGATACGGAAGATAAACAGCAATCTCGTGAAAGGATGGTTGGGAATCCTTGTCATACTTGCATTGATGCTTGTTTTTGCAGATACTTTTTATAAGTTGTGGATAGGAAAGGATGTAGAAATCCCGTTCCTGTTGTC
>CALMDN010000168.1 GCA_937864935.1 uncultured Bacteroidales bacterium | reverse complement strand
TGAAAATGCACGCCGGCAGGCTGAAGAGACCACACAGAATGCCCGCAGGGAAGCTGAAGAAATAGTCAGTCAGGCCAATCATAAAGCCGAAGAACTGCAGCGGAACGCCCAGTCGGAAATCCGCATGTCATCGAAACAGGCAGTCAGTGCCCTCCGTCAGCAGATCGCCACTTTGATAACCGCCAAAGTTACCGATGAACCGGTTAAAGAAACCATCAGTGATAAAGCTTTTATCGGGAGCATCATCAGCAAGGCACTTGAGCATTTCAATCAGAATGCCAGTCTTGTTTTGCCTGCCTCAGAAGAAAAATCACTGGAAAAGTATTTTGGCAGCCGTCTCAGCCAGGTAATCACTTCAGGGGTAGATGTTACTTTTGACGACAAAATCAGGGGTGGGTTTAAGATTGGTCCCAAAGACAACAGTTACGTTATCAGTTTTACAGACGAGGATTTTCAGGCCTTTTTCCGCTCCTTCATGCGTCCGCGCACCATTAACCTCTTATTCGGAGCCGAATAATGATCAGGCAGAATTACTATTATCTTGTTGCCGGATTGCCCGACCTCTCCATTGAACAGGGGAAACTGCAATATGGCACGGCGGAGTTCAGGGAAGAACTGAAAACCGGACTGAGCAGCAGTGATTACCGGCTGATGGAACTTCTGTTTCTCACCTCCGACAACCACAACCTGCTGTCCCTGCTGCGTAAAGACAACAAACCCCTGCTTCCCGACGGTGTTTTTTCTCCGGAACTCCTTGCCGGGGAGATCAGAGAGCCCTTGACACTGAAGTCCTATATGAAGCTTTTTATCGAAAGTTTCAGGGCTGAAAGCCGCTTATACCCCAATCTGTCAGAAGAGAATGAACTCTCAACCTTGTGGTATGAAGAACTGCTTACCGTAAAGAATGACTTTCTCCGCGAATGGTTCACCTTTGAACTCAACCTCAGAAACGTGCTCCTGGTTTTAGCGGCCAGAAAAAACGGCCTGCCCTATGAAAACCAGATTGTTGGCAGTAACGTGGTGGCTGAAATCATCCGCAGGAGCAATGCCCGCGACCTTGGTCTTTCTGCTGAGTGGCCCTGGATTGAGAAGGTACTGGCCATAGCCGAGTCGGAGGATATACTCGTACGCGAAAAAGCCATCGACCTCCTGCGCTGGAATACCCTTGATGAGTTGAATACCTTCAACTATTTTACCGTTGAAGTACTGATGGCTTACTATCTGAAACTTGGGATGATTGAACGGTGGCTGCGGCTTGACTTCGCTACCGGTGAAAAACTCTTCAGACGTCTGCTTGGTGATTTGCAAAACAGTTATGAATTTCCTAATGAGTTTTCAGTAAAAGATGGAAAAAAATAAATTGACCACAGGAAAGGTTTCCGGCATCATTGCCAACCTGGTTATCGTTGATGTCGACGGACCTGTATCCCAGAATGAAATCTGCTACATTAACCTCTCCGGCGTAAAGCTGATGGCCGAAGTGATCAAGGTTCTCGGTCGCAAAGCCTACACCCAGGTGTTCGAAAGTACCCGCGGGCTGAAGGTAGGGGAGACCGTTGAGTTTATGGGTCATATGCTCGAGGTAACACTGGGCCCGGGCATTTTGTCGCGCAATTTCGACGGTCTGCAAAACGACCTGGATAAGATGGAGGGCACCTTCCTGCGCCGGGGTGAATATACCGAAGCCCTCAATCAGGATCAGGAATGGGCCTTTACCCCGATCGCCAAACCTGGCGACCCGGTGATTGCCGGTGACTGGCTTGGAGAAGTAAAGGAAAACTGGATTGGTCATAAAATCATGGTGCCCTTCAAACTCGAAGGAAAATACACCATAAAGAGCGTTAAACCTGCCGGTAACTACAAGGCTTCAGACGCCATCGCGGTGCTTACCGATAAAGATGGCCGTGAAGTCAGTGTATCCATGATACAGAAATGGCCGGTGAAGGTTCCCATCAAAGCCTATACCGACAAGCCACGTCCCTTCCGCCTCATGGAAACAGGTGTCAGGATCATTGATACCATGAATCCGATCGTGGAAGGCGGAACCGGTTTTGTTCCGGGCCCTTTCGGCTCCGGCAAAACGGTATTGCAGCATGCCCTTTCGAAACAGGCCGAAGCCGACCTCATCATTGTAGCTGCCTGTGGTGAACGCGCCAACGAAGTTGTTGAAATCTTTACCGAGTTCCCCGAACTCGACGACCCGCGTACCGGCCGCAAACTGATGGAACGTACCACCATCATTGCCAATACTTCAAACATGCCGGTGGCCGCCCGCGAGGCATCGGTTTACACCGCCATGACCCTGGGCGAATATTACCGTTCCATGGGATTGAAAGTGCTGTTGCTTGCTGATTCAACCTCTCGCTGGGCCCAGGCCTTGCGCGAAATGTCGAACAGGATGGAAGAACTGCCGGGGCCTGATGCTTTCCCGATGGACCTCCCGGCCATCATCCCCAGTTTCTATGCCAGAGCGGGTTATGTATTCCTCAACAAT
>CALMDN010000167.1 GCA_937864935.1 uncultured Bacteroidales bacterium | reverse complement strand
GATCTTCACGAACCTGGCCAGAGGGGCCATGCGCGCTTTGTTGAGCTCGAGGGTATTTCCGCTAACAACATAGTTATCGGCAGTTTCAAGCACTTTGAGCAGTTCCTGTTCGGTGCTGAGGTTGGGGCAGGCCATCAGGGTAGATCCCATTTTTGAGAAGGTGATGCGGTTCCCGGCTTTCAGCTCATAATTGCCAAAGAACCCATTGCAGCCGGCAAACCCGTTTACCCTGGTTTCACGGGTGTCGAGTTCGATGAAATAATCCTTTCCGCTGCCGGCTGGCTGCTCTACGGGTTTGCCGTTCAGTTCCACCAGTTTCCACTTTTTCCCGGTAAGGGAAGGATCAAACACCTGTTCAGTCTTTTTAAGTATATACATATCAGCAAGTTCCCCTTCAACGGCTTTGCCCTGCATATCAAGCTGCGTAACCTGATTCTCACCGACTTTATAATAAGCGGATGAATTGGTTATCCCCTGAAGCATAACCACCGAACCCGTATTGTCCCAGGAAAATTTGCCCGATTCCTCAAAAGCCTGATCACTTTTGCCTTTGTAAACCATCACCCGCTTAAAGGTTTTGTCCTTGTTCAGCGTGAGTGTTGTGAGCAAACCATCACAATCGGCACAGGGCAATACACCATGATATACGCCGGTCCAGTCGAGCGAAGTGGCACTGTTGTCACCGATAACAATTTTCTGTGGCTGATCAGGTGTTACCACCGCAGCCTGCTTTTTCGTGGTGCTGCATCCTGTTGCCACGGCAGCAGAAATCGCAATTATCAGCATTGCTGTTCTTTTCATAAAATGTGTTTTAAAGGTTGTTTCAGGGTTTACAAATCTTTGGACGACCGGATCCTGTATATGGTACTCATTATCATCAAAGTTAATAAATTTATAGGATCCTGATCAATGATATCTGTAAACCTCTTTTTTAAAATATTTTACAAAGACTGTGCCAGCCAACCCTGAATATTGGGTTTGCTTCGCTTTATTTCGCTTCTGAAAGAGTTTATTATTTTGTTATACAGTTATTTATAGAATGTCATTTCAACGCTATATCTGGTTTGCCAGGAATTCGTTGTACAAAGAAATGTACCCGGCAGCACTCAGGTCCCAGTTAAAACGGGCTGCCTGCTCCTTCATGGCCTGCTTTCGCAGCAGGGAATGGCTGTTAAAATCATTCAGTCCGCTGAGGATGGCATCGCGCATGGAATCATTCGCAAGCTCTTCAAAATAATAGATGGTTTCACCCCCGATTTCGGGAAGGCTGGTAAACCGGGAAGAAAAGACCGGGCATCCGGCTCTCATGGCTTCAGCCAGTGGGAGCCCGAAACCTTCGGCAATGGATGGGAACAGAAAGGCATCACAATTGGCATACAACCAGTTCTTTTCATTCTCACTGATGGTGCCGGGCAACACCACCCGCCTGCCTAGTCCCAGACTGCTGATCAGGCTGAGGATCTCTTTCCCGTACTCCGTATGATAATTTCCGGCCAGCACCAGCTGATGATCCGGGAAATGCTTCATCAGCGGAAGCAGGGTATGGAACTGCTTGCTTTTTTTAAACACACCGATCGAAAAGAAATATTTTCCCGGTTCCAGGTATGATGGCCTGTTTCCTGTTGTGGCGGGTGGAGAAGGAATGCCATTGCAGATGACCCTGATTTCCTTTCCCCGGAGGTTGATGTGCTCTTCGATCTCATGGCGGGTAAATCGGGAGATGGTGGTGATCGCCTGTGCCCTGTCAACCATCTTCTGCAACCTGTTCAGGTACCTTTTTGCTTTGGCAGGGGTTTTTCCATGCATGAAATTCAGGTCATGGATGGTAAGAATCATCGGGGTTTGCGGACCGGGCAGAAACGATGGAAATTGCTGGGTGCTGTGCCAGAAAGCGTACCTGGGATTCAGTTGTGGGAAAAACCGCTTCTGCAGGCCGGCCTTCACAAAGGAGATGTTTCGCTTATCCCTGAAATGTTGGCTGGTTTCTGTTGAAGGAACCAGAAATTCAAGGTCTTTACCGACCGGATTTTTCATCAGCTCCGCAGCCAGGTGATAGGAAAACTGGCCCAGTCCGGAATAAAAATCCCCGATTTTGTAAATGTCGACCAATCCTTTTTTCGCCATCGTCATGTTCAGAAAACCCTTTTCCGAAAGTCTGTGCCTCAGTTGTCAATGAAGCGGAAGTCAGGCAGTTCAGACTCAGACTTCAGCCCTGATAAGCGTTTCATCGTTCAAACCTATTAAATATTTTCCATACTGCAGACGAAAATCTGTTGCTTCAAACGTTAAAGGGCATCCCAGGCTGAAGGTCTCTGAACCGACGAACGGGGGATTTGCTTAATTTCGCCGTTCCATGACTGAGTTATCTGCTGTTTACTTTGCTCCTTTTCAGGGAATTACCACCCACATTTTCAGGAAGGTGTATGCAAAACACTTCCGGGGGGTTGACAAGCTGTATACCCCCTATTATTCAAATTTTGAAGCCGGATGTAAACTCCCTCCAAGAAAACTGGCCTCACTTCAAAACAACCATGAACTGGGCATTGAAGTTGTTCCGCAGGTCCTGAGCAAAAGTGCCGGAGAGATCATCTGGCTTGCCCGATGCTGCGAAGACCTCGGGTTTAAAGAGCTTAACTGGAACCTTGGGTGCCCTTACCCCCAGGTTGCCAACAAAAAAAGGGGGTCGGGAATGCTGCCATATCCCGGTATGGTTGATGCCATACTGGAGCAGGTAATGAAATCCATTGACATCCGTTTTTCGGTAAAATGCCGGTTGGGGTATTTTTCAGCAACAGAGGCCGAAGCCCTGCTTCCTGTGTTTAACCGCTATCCGGTCAGCGAACTCACGATTCATCCGCGCATCGGCAAACAGCTTTACTCAGGGGAGGCTGATATGGAAGCCTTTGCCCGGATAACTCCAGACTTGCTGATGCCGCTAGCCTACAATGGGGACATTTTTTCTGTTTCAGATTGTAACCGGTTTCGCACCATATCGCCAGAAACCACTGCCGTGATGCTTGGACGGGGTCTGCTGCGCGATCCGTTTCTTGCCGGATTGCTCAAAGGAATTGCTCAACCTCACAATCCGGGGGAGGTCATCCGGGAATTCACCGGGGAGCTTTATCAAAGTTACCGGTCCGACAGGAACGACAATCCTTCGGTACTGAACGCCCTGAAGGAATACTGGGCCTATCTTTCACTTTCGTTCGATGAGCCTTTAAAGGTTTTCCGAAAGATCAGAAAATCGGGAAACTTTGAGGATTATGAGGAAGCCATACACGTAATTTTCAGTGAATACCGCTGGCTTGGCTCGGAGAAAACCTGGTAGCTTAGCCTATCCGAACCGAAGTCATGGAAATTGACCCCATGATGGTTTTGGTATTGAAGAACGATGCCTCCTCGGTTTTCTCCTGCATCCCGAGAATATAGAGTAAAGGCAAAAAGTGCTCGGGAGTCGGAACTGAGAGTTCAAGCGCACGACCTCCCTTGCTGAATGTGTTGAGCGCATGGTGATTGCGCTCAGCAATCCATTTGCGGAAAGTTTCGTCGGCTTCGTCAGCCCAGTCGAAACCTGCATCGGGTTTGTTCCAGTCGAGCATGCGCAGGTTGTGAACCATATTGCCACTACCGATGATCAGTATTCCCTTGTTACGCAGCACCGAAAGTTCACGGGCAAGTTCATAATGACGTTTGGGGGTGAGGGTGTAATCGAGGCTAAGCTGAACCACCGGAATCCGGGCATCGGGGTATAAATGCCTGATCACACTCCAGGCTCCGTGATCCAGACCCCAGGATTTGTCGGGCTTCACTTCCGATGAGGTCACCGCCAGGGCCGTTTCATTTGCCAGTTGCGGACTCCCGGGCGCAGGGTATTCAACCTCGTACAAAGCTTTCGGGAAGCCGCCGAAATCGTGAATGGTTTTCGGATGCTCCATGGCAGTAACAAACGTACCCCGCGTCTCCCAATGGGCTGAAATACACAGTATGGCCGACGGAACCGGGAGCAGCGCTCCCACCTTCCGCCAGCCCAGCGAAAACTCATTCAGTTCAAGGGCATTCATGGGACTGCCATGGCCCAGAAACAATGCCGGCATTCTGGCGCTGCTTTTCAGGTTTTGTGCCATTCCGGCAAAAGTCCTCAGTTTCATGGTCATGGCTGTTGAACCCAGTATCAAACCCGATCTGATAAATTTCCGGCGATCCATTGTTCCTGCATCTTCAACGATTAAGACTGTTTCAGAAACTGAACCTCAGCGGAGATCTTCACCTCGTCGCTCACCAGCACCCCGCCGGTTTCAAGGGCTGCATTCCAGTTAAGGCCAAAGTCTTTGCGGTTGATTTTCCCGTTGACACTGAATCCGGCCTTGACATTTCCCCAGGGGTCTTTCATCAGTCCCCCGTACTCAACTTCCAGTACAACGCGTTTTGTAACTCCTTTGATTGTCAGTTCTCCGGCAAGTTCAAAGTTTCCTTCACCGGTTCCTGTGAAAGATTCAGACCGGAAGTTTATTTCAGGGGAAGCACCGGTATCAAAGAAATCAGCACTGCGCAGATGTGCGTCCCGGTCGGCATTGCCGGTGTTCACGGATGAGGCATTGATACTGGCAGTTACTGATGCTGTGGCAAAATCATCACCTTCGGTGGTGGTTTCGGCTCTGAATTCAGTGAAGACTCCTTTTACATTGGAGATCATCAGGTGTTTTACACGAAAGGATATTTCGGAATGGGCCGGATCGAGGATCCAGGTAGTTTTTGCGGTCATAATTTTGTGATTTGATTGATGAGGCAAAATTACACCCTGGTTGACGGACAGGGGTAACACTTTCAGGAAAAGAAGTGGTACAATCAGGAAATCAGTTCAAAGGATTCCTCTCTGAAGGCTGTCGGAGTTACACCGGTTTTCTTTCTGAACACCCTGGTAAAATAGGATTTCTCGTTGTATCCGAGCTCAAATCCGATTTCCGAGACAGATTTTCCGCTGGTGAGCAGCAACCGTTTCGCTTCGGTCAGTTTCCGGGTTTCAATGATCTCTGTAGCGCTCCTGCCAAAAACAGCCTGGGTGATGAGGTTCAGGTTGCGGGAACTCATGTTGAGCTTATCGGCATAAAAATCAACTCCTTCGGGTCTTCTGTAATTGCTTTCCAGTATCTGCAGAAAGCTGTTGAAAGTGAGGATGCGGGGATTCGAGCTCTTGCGTTCTTCCAGGTACTCACGCCGGCTGTCGTTTCCGAGTTTTGCCAGTACTGCACTCAGCAGATGTCTGATCACCGTAAAATCGGGATTCTCGTTTGTACGTTCCTTCAACATCAGATCGCAGAGTGTATTCAGTGTGGTGCTGCAATATCCGTGATCCAGTCCGAACTGCACCTTGTCAGAAAATCCTGAATAAAAGCTGAACCGGCTTGTTTCCACAAAATCTGTGTTGTAGCGGATAAGCCATCCCTGTGTTTTCTCATCCGGAATGAAAGAATGAACTTTCCCCCGGGCTATGTATACTATCACCGGCGATTCAAGGGTTTCTGCAGCAAAATCAACCGTATGCGAAGGTTTACCGTGGGTGATAATCCACAGTTCTTCATGGTCATGCCGATGGGGAGCATCGGGATTCAATGCATGAGGTTGAAGAAACTCACAGGTCAACGGTGTTATGGTAAAGGGAGTATTCATTGCTTTTCCTGCTGAAAGGCACACATTGCCTTGCCCGGCGACTTTTTAAACCAATAAAACAGATAATTGTTCCCATCTTGTCCCGACAAAGAGACGTTTCAACCGGGCTGCTCTTTTCCGCCGGGCTGCGGCAACATCTTCTCAGGCAATCAGATCATAACGATAAACATGCAAAAACCTTCCCTTTCTTCTGCAGGAACAATCCCTACTTCAGCTCCCTCCACAAACCTGAAACACCGCCCTGACCTCAGTGCACCTTTTCTACCTTAAACTCCTGTTTCATGCCATTGAGTCTTACCCGCAGCATATACATTGCTTCGGGAAGAGTGCTGAGGTTCAGCCTGGTTATTACTCCGGTAATGGGCCCTGAAATGATCTCTTTACCCCTCATATTCCACAGCGCAAAATCTGCAGGATAATCAGGATGGTAATTGATACCCAGGTCGATGGTGAGCAGGTCGGTAGCCGGTACCGGGTAAACCGAGGCAAAATTGCGGTTGTCTCCCAGGGGTACTTCAATGTTTGTTCTGACATCGCAAAATCTTGAATCTGTCAGGTACACCTGATAAGTTCCGGGCTTCAGGCCCGAAGAACTGTCCTGATGCAATCCGTACTTATCAGATAAACTCATGGAGTAAGGCGGAAACCCTCCGGTAACCGAAACGTCGATGGAACCATCGGCCTGAGGCGTAAACGGATTATCGGGCACAACGGTGTAGCTCAGGGCAATGGGCTCATAAGGCTCAATCTCATAGCCTGATACCTGGCTGCATCCGAGGGGGCCGGTGATGGTAACGGTATAATTGCCCGGAACAGAAAATTCGGCAGTCGCTCCCGTTGCCCCGTTCGACCACAAAAAGGTAAACGGAGCCTGACCCTGTGGTGTAATGCTGACTCTTGCAGGACTATCGTGACAGGTGATCTGTTTTACCTGACTGGTGACGGCGAACGTTTCCTTTATAACTTCGGTGGTGAGGGTTTCAGTACAATGCCTTGAATCCGTAATCGCAACGGTATAGGTCCCCGGGTCGGTTGTTTCAAATACGGCTCCTGTCTGACCATTGTTCCAGAGATATGTCACCGGAAGGAGACCTTCAATAATCGTGGGAGAAAGCCGGGCCGCATGTCCGGCGGTACAACCGGTAATGTAAGATTCTTCCATGTGAGCATCAAAAACAGGGGGTGCCAGAATCACCTCATTCCGTTCCACACACCCCACATGGTCGGTTGAAACCACGCTGTAGAACCCGGGCTCCAGTCCGGTAATCTCACGGTCGGTACTTCCAGTGTTCCATTCATAGGAATAGGGCGGCAAACCACCGGTGGCAGTTACCGCTATCCGTCCGTCGCTGCCGGGCTCACAGGTTGACTGCTGTATTTCGGTAGCTGCAATGAAATCCACACACTGGTAACAATGCGTTCCAAGTTCCGTAACCTGAAAGCTCCCACCAACGAACACCTCTTTTTCGCCGTTGTGATCAAAATCGGAGATTTCGATACACTCATTTACGTGCCAGTGCTCATAATATTCATCACGGGATACTCTTGCAGTGTATTCAATGTGCCCTCCCAGCGTGCTGAACCAAACCCTGCCCGAAGAAACAAAGATCAGCTCCGGTTCACTGTTACCGGTAAGGTCGTCCACCCGCAGGCCACCAATCCGTTTCTCCATCTGCACCGGAAGCCATGAAATGGTAGTTCCCGGACTATCGATCACCCCAATTTCCCCGTTGGTGGTACCAAAAATGATCTCCTTGTATCCGTCGTTGTCGATGTCGTAAAGGTCGAATGAAGCGATGTTATTGCCCACTGTGACAACAGCATGGGTCACGCCGTCGATGATTTTCAGAGAATCTGAAAACAGGATAATCTCACCGGCGGGGTCCTGATCAATATTTTCTACCATCAGTTGACTATGATAATGATCAAAATAATGATATTCAGGCAATGACCATTCAACAACTGCTGTTTCAACATCAACCACCATTACGGTTGTGGGAGCCCCGAGAATATATTCCATTTTTCCGTCGTTATCCGGATCAGCGATAGCAATGTCAGTGAACTTCTCCGGGTTATCATAGAAATATTCATTCTGTATCTGATGTGTAACCGGGTCCAGCACATAGAGGGCGGCCTTGTAATTTTTGGAAGTGGGTAGCACGATTTCCGATACACCGTCATTGTCGGTATCGAAAATGGCGAAATCAAAGATAACCGTAGAATAATAAAACATATTTCCCGGCGACTTCCACTCCTGTTCGTGCGTGTATGGGTCCCAGAAAGAGAGCTGGCTTTCATTGTAAAAATTACTGGTGCCGGGCGCCAGGGTCACGAGTTCTTCGATTCCATCGTTGTCAACATCAAACAGCTGTATATTTTCAAAAGGGCCGTTCACCGATTCGCTTTGCCATTCCTGTTCCTGCGTTCCAAGATCGAAGGTGTACAGATAATCCTCGCCGGTACTGCCATGGGCAACTGCCCAGATGATTTCCTTTTCCGGCTCATCGTCAACATTGCCGGTTGCAAGACAATTCAGACCGCCATGACCATAATCTCTTGACCAAAACACCTCTCCGGTGGTTGTAAGCCGGCAATAAACATTCCCCCAGTCAGCCTCTCCGTAATACAATTCCTTTATGCCATCGTCATCGGCATCTGCCAGGTAGAAAGCATGGGGATCTATGTCGGCTGCCATACTGTACTTCTCTGACTGGGTTTCAATATCCCACACCTGAATGGTATTGTTACCGCAGGCAAAGATCTCATCGTTCCCATCACCATCCTGATCGGCAAGTCCAATGCGGCTGTACCCATAATTCTGATTCCCATAGAAGTCCCACAAAACCGTATACCCGCCATTGCTGAAACGGACAACCTCTCCCTTACTGTAACAAAGCTCAAGCGAAGGTTCGTCATCAACATTTCCGCAGACTATGTCCTGTCCACCGATAGGAATCACAAATTCAAGCTCCGGAGGATTTCCTGAATAAATATAGGTTGAATCGGTACTCAGAAACACCATCTCAGTTTCTCCATCGTTGTCGGCATCGGCTGTCAGCACAGTGACTACGCCTTCGTTGTAATACCCTGTATTGGTATGATCAACCGCAAAGGAGCTTATCACCGACATATCCGCAGAACTGTAAATCTCAGCCCGGCCATTCTGCAATCCGAGCACCACCTCATACACTCCGTTGTCATCTATATCCAGTACCGACATCGTCATAATGCGGTCAGTATAATAAGGGCTTACCCAGGTCTGCTTAAATGTCTGTTCATCAGCAACATACTCAAGAATATACCAGTATCTTCCGTCTTCAAAGGTTTCATCCCCGGCACTCAGGATCATCTCATCCATCCCGTCGTTGTCAATATCGACCACAGAAAGTCCGGTGGTTCCGATGGATTCACCAAAAACAACCTGCCGGAACGACCCTTTACATACCTCATCGTTTTCCTGACTGAAGGCTGGCACCGCATAGAGCTGAAGAAGAAGGAATAAGCATACAATATATTTCATAACACAGGATAACTATAGTGACTAACCAATCATGCAACGAAGATAAACTGTTTTTAATTCTGTCTGGCATTTGCCTGATTTCTGTTTCTGCCACGCGATTGAATGTAAAAAAGTGCAGAGAAGAAATCTTCTCCCGTGAACCTGCTCTTAAATAAACTGCTGGTTCAGCGAGTCCGTCACGCTGTATCACTGAAGGATCCGAGAATGAAGGAACAGATTCTTTAAATGGGCCATGGAGTAGCAGGATGACCTTTTATGCCTGCAGTTTTTCACACTCCGGATTCTGGAGAATCGGCCCGGGAAGAAGCCCTTTTTAACTATTGTTGTATGCTAAGAAAGCCGGGAAATTCAAAAGTTTTTACGGATGTCGGACAAGCTCATTGTTACTTACAAAACTCAAAAAAAGCCCTGCAATCAAATACAGGGCTTTTCATTCAGGTAAAAACTTTTCAGGCCCTGGGCGCTTCTTCTGGTGTTTCTTCTGTTGTTTCCTCAGGCTTGTCAACAACCTCTTCAGCCAGAATTTCAGGGGTTTCAGGGGTTTCCGGTGCTGCTTCTGCCACCTCTTCAACCGCCTCCACCGTTTCAGCTGCAGGTTCGGTTGTTTCATCTGCCACTTCAATGGTGCTGCGGAGCTTTTCTTCCAGTTTGTCAACCACCGCGGCGGCTTTGTCGTCGAGTTTTTCAATTACATCGGCTGCCTTCTCCTTCAGGTTTCCGCCAATTTCCATGGCTTTTTCCTTTGCTCCGGCAGCGGCTTCCTTCACATCCTCAACAACGTCTTCAAGTTTGTCATCAATTTTTCCGCTTACCTCTTTGGTGTATTCCTTCGCTGAGGTAATGGTTTCGGCAGCCTTTTCCTTTATTTCGGCTGATTTAACAGAGGCAACCTCTTTTGAGGTACCGAACAGTTTCTTTAATGAATCCAGGAATCCCATTTTATTGTTTTTTAGTTGTTTACAATTGCAAATTTAGTCTTTTCCAACGAAATTCACAACAAGCATTATCCTGACTATTCAGTTTTTCCTGAAAATACCTCCCTTACTTAACAAACTGTCTGCGGTTGTCGTTGATATACTGAAAAACCTGCAGGTTGCAACGGGCATATTCATCCATCAGCCTTTTAATCTCCGGAAACTCCCGCGAATAATCCTTCATGCTTCTGTTTCTGTACCTGAACAGTTTTGAACTGCCGTCGTGTTTTACGATCAGGAAGAACTCCTTTCCGATCACCCCAAAGTTGTCGATGCTGTTGACCATAATGAAAGGTCGCTTCTCTTTCAGCAGGTCTATCCCAGAGGTGTTGTTGATCCATGGCTGTTTAAGGATTCCCATGATGGTCGGGAAAACATCAATCTGACCCCCTATACAATTGTAAATACGGGATTCAGGTAACAAATGCGGTGCATAAAAGATCAGCGGTGTGTGGTGATATTCCAGCGAAATGTCGTAGCTGCGCTTTTTATGAATGCCATGATCGGCCACAAAAACAAACAGGGTGTTCGAAAACCAATCCTGCTGTTCAGCCAGTCGGATAAACTGCCGCAACGACCAGTCGGAATACTCAATCATCTGGTTTCTGATCTCATCACTATGCGGCTTATAGTACTCAGGCAGGTAATAGGGCCCATGATTGCTGGCTGTCATAAAAACGGTAAGAAAAGGCTTCCCTTTCCGGTGAAGACTGTTAAGGACAGGAATCGAATACCTGAACATGTAATCATCGGGGACACCCAGGGTCGTTTTCACTTCGTCTGACGGATAATCATCTTCGGTAATGATCTGATCAAAATCGTTGGTGCTCAGAAATCCCTCTACATTATCAAACTGACCGTCGTGCGTGGTGATGTATGTGGTTGAATAGCCGAGCTTTTTCAGGGTATTGGAGAGGCCGTTGTATTTCAGAATCCGGCTTTCGCGCATGGGTTGCTGCCTGAAAATGGCAGGATAAGAGAACAGCGTACTGAAGATTCCGTTGAATGTATGTATCCCTGCTGAATAAATGCTGTCGAAATAATAGCTGTTCATGGCCAGGCTGTCAAGAAAAGGGGTCAGGTTCCCGGTTTCGCCGTTTCGCTTCATTTTTGAAGCTGCCATACTTTCCATGATTACGATCACAACATTGGGCTTAACATCCGCAAATGTATCAGGCACCACCCTGCGATAAAGCGGGTAATAAGGATTTGCCGGTTCAATACCCAGATACTGCTGAACTTTATTTATGGCCACTATTTCATCAGCCAGTCTGATTGCCTGATTGCGCTTGTCAAGATTTTCGAAAAAACTCTGCATCAGCGTAAACACCGGATTCAACCCCAGCTGGTTCAGAAATGCATTGTCGGTGACATAGGCGGTACCCACCTTGATGGGGGACTTCTTCGCCAGTCTACCCCTGGCCCCGGCAAACATCACCCCCAGAAAAACAAGGGATATCAATACTTTAAATACCAGTGGTCTTTCAGTAACCTGCGACTGCTCAAAACCCGCAAAGGCCCGGCTGAGCAATCTGTAGAAAATCAGTGTCAGGATAACAAAGGGAAGGATAAATATCCAGTAAGCCGGCTCTTCAACAATCATCCTGAAAACAAAAACCGGACTGTCGAACCACTGAAAAGCGCTGATGGTAAACCGTGAGAAAAACTGATTGAAATAGGGAATATCAACGGCACACACAAGAAATGAAACCGTGAAAACCGCAAAGACAAAATAAAATACAGTACGGGTTACAATCAGGCTTCGCCTGTTGATCAAAAACATAATGGTAAGCACCAGGTAAGGAAGCACCAGCAAATAACCGCTGATAACAATATCGAAGCGGACGCCCATGATGAATGCCCTGGCTATGTCAGATGCTGAATCCGAAACATTGCCGATGTTGCCGATTCCGGTAAAAAACAAAATCAACCTGAAAACAAAGAAGAGCAGAATCGCGATTCCATAGCTCTTCAAAATCAAACGGATATTCTCCCAGCCTTTCAACAACTTCATGAATGTAGTTTCAGGTTTAAATCATTGTACTGCCGGGGATTGCCTGAACCGTTCCCCACCGGTTAAATAACCGAAGGCCGGATGATGGTCAAGGATCATATTTACCAGTCCGGATTCCCTGGCCTGATCAATATTGGTGCTGTCGACACCATACACTATCCTCCTTGACAACAACCCCCTCCGCCTGAGCCATTGGATATGGTTGTCGTTCACTTTCCCGATAAAACCTGACAGATAATCCGGCTTCAGCTTACGGGGAATCAGGTTATAGGTCCATTCTTTGCCGGCATTAAATCCTTCAAGGGCGGTAATAATGCTTCCGTATCTGTATTCGACGTAGAAAATGAAGAAGGCATCGGCACTGGCCACGATGGCCGTTTTTTCAATCCCATACTTTCTGATAATCTGTACAATCTGGTCGGCATCCCTGAAACTGTTCAGTTTCATGTCAAAATAAAAAACAATGGTATCCCTGTGGCGATTCAGTACCTCCTCCAGTAATGGAACATAACAAGAGGTTGGTTTTCCGTCCATCAGCAAAGGGTAGTTTCCTAGCTCACCAGTATTTATTTCGCTGATATTCTGATGTTTGCCAAGCATCCTGTAACAATCGGCATCATGAAAAAGGACGAAATCTCCGCTGGCAGTTTTTCTCAGGTCAAACTCAACAGCTGTGAAACCCTGCTTCACTGCATCTCCGACTGATTCAAGGCTGTTCTCCGGAAAAGCAGTGGTAACGCCCCTGTGAGCAAACATAAGCGGTGACCCTGCTGGAAATCCGGAGGAGATGTCAGTCATCCCGGTCAGTGATCCTCCCAGTGATAAGAAAGCCAAAAAGTAAATAATACCAGGAATCGCAAGGGCAATCAGAATGTACCTGAATGGTTTACAGCACTTGTGGGGATTCTTCAAATACGATGGATTAAGGTCAGCCCTGAATTAAAAAGCTGCTAAAGTAAGGAAATAACCATTCCTTTGAATACGGATGACCATCAATGACTCAGAGGTTGCCTTGTGTGAGTGATTTCAACGCCATCCAGGCCATCAGGCCGGCACCGGTCTCCAGGCTGGTTTCATCCACATCGAAACGGTCGGTATGCAGGTTGTGAACGATGCCCCGGTTTTCGTTGCGGATCCCCAGACGGTAAAAGCAGGAGGGAACCAATTGCGAATAGAAGGCAAAATCTTCGGCCGTCATGCGCATGTCGAGATCAACCACATGCTCCTCCCCAAGGTACTCAATGGCAAACTGCTTTGCCCTGGCAGTTACCTCATCGTCGTTTACAAGAAAGGGATAACCTTTGTCGATAAACACTTCGCATTCCCCGCCCATACCTTCGGCGACCGATGAGGCAATTTTTTCAATGTTCAGGTGTGCCTGTGCCCGCCACTTCTCATCGAAGGTGCGCAGGGTACCGTCGAGTTTTGCCTCATTGGGGATGATGTTGGTACGGCCTTCGGCAATAAAACGGCCGAACGAGAGCACTGCAGGTAACTGCGGAGGGAGATTGCGGCTTACCACCTGCTGCAATGCAACCAGAATATGGGCTGCAATCAGCACCGGGTCAACATTCAGCTCAGGGGTGCCACCATGGCCGCCTTTGCCTTTCACCGTTAGATATACCTCATCGGTTGAAGCCATGTACTTGCCGGGCTTCATGCCCACTTTTCCGGCTTCCAGCGTTGGCAGCACATGCTGACCATACATAATCTGAGGCGCCGGATTTTCAAGCACCCCCTCTTTAATCATCATGGAAGCCCCACCGGGAAAACGTTCTTCAGATGGCTGAAAAATCAGCTTGATGGTTCCTTCAAATTCTTCTCTCAGCTCATTGAGGATTTTCGAAGCACCCAGCAGACTGGTCATGTGCACATCGTGCCCGCAGGCGTGCATCACTCCGGGATTCTGCGAACAATAGTCCACCGGGTTCTTTTCAACAATGGGCAATGCATCCATGTCGGCACGAAGGGCAACTACCCGCGATTCGGGATTTTTGCCCTCTATCAGCCCGACAATCCCATGAACCGCAATCCCCGCGCTAAAAGGAATGCCATATTCTGTAAGTTTCAACTGAATAAATGCAGAAGTCTCTCTTTCCTGCATCGATAATTCAGGGTGCATGTGAAGGTGGCGACGAATCGCAATCAGTTCGGGCATCATGGAAGATGCTTTCTGTTTTATTAATGCAAGAAGGTCCATTTATTTTGGTGTATTACAGAATCACATGGTTATAGCATTGCAAAGTTTTAGGGCTAAAGGGTTCAAAGGTTCAAGTGTTCAAGGTCTGCCTGACTATCGTCAGGACAGTCAGGTGAAATCCACAATCCGAAATCCGAAATCCACAATCCGAAATCCACAATCCGAAATCCGAAATCTAAAATCCGAAATCACGACTGCCCCATAGCCTGCAGATCGTTGAGTCTTTTATAAACCCCTTTCAGGGCCATCAGTTCACTGTGTGTTCCACGCTCTACAATTTCGCCTTTCTGCAAAACAATGATTTCGTCGGCATGCTGCACTGTTGACAGCCGGTGTGCGATTACCAGGGATGTACGGTTTTTCATCAGGTTAACCAGGGCATCCTGCACCAGGCGTTCCGATTCAGTGTCCAGGGCTGAGGTGGCTTCATCGAGAATCATCACCGGGGGGTTGCGCAGCACAGCCCGGGCTATGCTGATGCGTTGCCGCTGACCTCCCGACATTTTGATGCCCCGGTCGCCGATGTTGGTTTCATAGCCCTCGGGCATCTGCATAATAAATTCATGGGCATTGGCCACTTTGGCAGCGGCAATCACATCTTCACGGGTAACCTGCTGCATACCGAATGTAATGTTGTCAAACACGCTGGCATTAAACAATATGGTCTCCTGCGAAACGATACCCATCAGTCCGCGCACGTCGCTGATCACAAAATCACGGATGGGGGTTCCGTCAATGAGGATTTCTCCCTGTGTAACATCGTAAAACCGGGGTAAAAGATCGGCCATGGTCGATTTTCCCGAGCCTGAAGCACCCACCAGCGCAATGGATTTCCCTTTCGGGATCACCAGGTTGATGTTTCTGAGCACATCTTCCTGTTCGTAACGGAACCACACATTCCGGTACTCGATCCGGTGATTGAATGTCTTCACCGGCTGGGCATTCTCCTTTTCGGTAATTACCTCTTCTGCATTCAGAATCTGTTGGATGCGGTCGATGGAAGCCGCCCCCTTCTGGATATTGTAAACGGCTGTTGACAAGGCCTTTATGGGATTGATAATTTGTGAAAACACCGTAATATACACGATAAAGATTGCGGCATCCATGCTTGAGCCGGGCGAAAGGATGATTTTACCGCCATACCATATCACAAAAACCGATACCGCGATTCCCATAAACTCGCTGAGCGGGGAGGCCAGGTCTCTTTTACGGAAAAGCCTCACCATTAGCCTGTTGTACTTAAAGTTTATGGTCCTGAAGTTTTCATTGGCCCAGTCAATCGAATTGAAGGCCTTGATGTTCCTTAAGCCGCTGATGGTCTCTTCGATGTTCGACAGCAGCTCACCCATTTTTATCTGTCCCTTGGCAGAAGTCCGTTTCAGGCTTCTTCCGATCTGCCCGATCAGCAAGCCGCTAACCGGCAGTAACACCAGAACCACCAAAGTCAGTTCATAGTTCATCATAAAAAGGGTAACCAGGTAGGCAATGATGGTAACCGGATCGCGGAAAAGCATCTCGAGGGAGCTGAGTACCGACCATTCTACCTCCTGCACATCGGTGGTCATGCGGGAAATGATGTCACCTTTCTTTTTTTCTGAGTAATACGACAGCGGAAGAATGAGGATTTTATAGTACAGGGCATTCCGTATATCCCTCACAACGCCGTTGCGCACCTCGGCAATGTAATACATGGCCAGGTACCTGAAAAGATTCTTCAGGAAGAAAACCGTTACAATCACCCCGCAGATATAGGCCAGGGTTGTCAGTTCACCGTATTGTTCTATCAGCACACCGATCTGGTAATAGAAGTTCTGCTTCAATGCATCGAAGCTCCACTCAAATTCGGGTGGCAGAAGTACCGGTTTTTCGAGTTTGAACAATATGTTCAGCACCGGGATCACTGCAGCGAAAGAGACCAGCGAGAAGACAACACTAACGATATTAAACAGGATATTCAGCAGGGCAAATCCCCAGTAAGGGATTGCATAACGCAGCACTTTAACAAGGTTTCTCATGGTGAAGGCCGCATCGGATTGCGGCGATACGGCAAAGATATGGCTAAAAGGGATTTGTTGGCAACCTGACCATGATTGTCTTATCCTGTCAACGCGGTCTGACTCTGGTTTATTATCTATCTTTGCACCATGGAAAGTACAAGACAACAAAAGATTTCGAGGC
>CALMDN010000166.1 GCA_937864935.1 uncultured Bacteroidales bacterium | reverse complement strand
CTGAATTCTCAGGAAACCCGTCGTTATGTTGCAGGCTCAGCCTTTCATGCCTATGCCGGAGACGTTTCAGCCATGACCACCGTGCACAATGCACATCCGGATAAAGGCCTTTACTTTACCGAAATATCGGGCGGAGCCTGGGCAACCGATTTTGCCGGCAACCTGATGTGGAACATGCAGAACATTTTCATAGGAACGGCCCGCAACTGGTCGAAAACAGCCCTGCTCTGGAACCTTGCCCTCGACGAAAACTATGGCCCCCAGAACAACGGCTGCAACAACTGCCGCGGGGTAATCACCATCAATTCCCTGAATGGTCAGGTGGTTAAAAATGAAGAGTACTACTCGATTGCCCACTTTTCAAAATTTGTCAGACCGGGAGCAGTCCGCATTGCCACCAACATTCCCCAGTCGCTCCCCAACACCATCGCGGTTGGCTTTCAGAACCCGGATGGCAGCAAAGTACTGATCGCAGCGAACGACAACAGCACGGCAAAATCATTCTCGGTAACTCAGGGTTCTGTCAACTTCAGTTACGAACTTCCGGCTAAATCCGTCGTAACTTTTGTGTGGTAATGCACTCACATTTTTAGTTTGTTTTATTTCTTAAACACAATAGTCCGGTAAACTTTGGAATTGCTTAGGAGATTACCTCCTGTGAACCTGTCTGCCTATTCATACAGGCAGGCCTGTCTGCCTGTATGCTAATTCATACAGGAAGGCCTGTCTGCCTGTATGCCTATTCAAACAGGCAGGCTCTCTATAGTCGGTTCTTCGCTTCAGATGGTTACTCCAGATGCTTTTCAGCATGGTATGATGATCTCACCAGCGGTCTGCTTTCGATGTGCCTGAAACCTTTGGCGATGCCTGCCAGGCGGTATTTCTCAAACTGTTCAGGGTGGATGTATGCTTCCACCGGAAGGTGATTCAGGGTGGGTCGCAGGTATTGCCCGATGGTCATGATCTGCACACCGGCCAGCAGCAGGTCGTCCATGGTTTCAAATACTTCTGCTTCGGTTTCACCCAGGCCTGCCATGATGCCCGATTTGGCCTTCAATCCGGAGGCCGCGATGAAACGGAGCACTTCAAGGCTGCGATCGTAGCTGGCAGCGCTTCTCACCGCCGGGGTCAGACGTCTTACAGTTTCCAGATTGTGCGAAATAACTTCGGGTTTCTCTTTCACCACAAGGTCAAGGAGTTCAGGTTTACCTCCGAAATCAGGGATGAGCACCTCAAGGGTAACCCCCGGATTCACCGCCCTTATCTGACGGATGGTTTCAGCCCAATGCCGGGCTCCTCCGTCTGGCAGGTCATCGCGGTCGACCGAGGTAATTACACAGTGCTTCAGGTTCATTTTCCTCACCGATAGAGCCACCCGCTCAGGCTCACCGGCGTCCACGGGCAGCGGCTTACCGGTCAGGGTAGCACAAAACCGGCACGAACGGGTACAGATATCTCCCAGAATCATCAGGGTGGCCGTACCGGCATTCCAGCATTCACCCATATTCGGACAATTCCCGCTGGTACAGATGGTATGCAGGTGATTGTTCTCGATAATTTCCTTAACGCCGACAAAATTTTTCCCTCCCGGTAATTTAATTTTTAACCAGTCAGGTTTTTTAAGGTGCTTCTTGTTCTTTTCTTCCATCTTATTGCTGCTGCCCGTAAACCCCGGGTACAACTTTTTAAAATTATTTATTAATGTTGGGTTGAAACCTGTTGTCAAAAGTAGCAATAAGAAGTTGACCCGATGTACAAATAAATTTAATTGTAATTTAGCCCCTTACTAACAAGCCTGCGCTTGTTGATTAATACGATCAATCCATGGAGAATCAGTTGTATCCCCTGAAATTCAGACCGGTTTTAAAGGACAAGATCTGGGGCGGGAGTAAAATTAAATCGGTGCTGGGAATCGATTTTGCCCCCCTGCCAAACTGCGGGGAAGCCTGGGCACTTTCGGGTGTTGAGGGCAATCAGACAGAAATTACCAATGGCTTTCTGGCTGGTAACGACCTGAATGAGCTGGTTGAAATTTACATGGGCGATCTGGTCGGTGATGCTGTTTATGAGCGTTTTGGCAATGAATTTCCCATACTGGTGAAGTTTATTGACGCCGCGGATTACCTTTCCATACAGGTTCACCCCGATGACGCTCTGGCTGCGAAGCGCAACATCGGTTACGGCAAGTCGGAAATGTGGTACATCATTGATGCCGACAAAGGGGCTGAACTTATCTCCGGCTTTAACCGGAAGGTAGACCGGGAAACCTATCTCCGCAGCCTTAACGACAAAACCCTGCGCAACATCCTCAACTTCGAGAAGGTTTCGAAAGGGGATGTTTACTACATGCCGGCCGGACGCGTACATGCCCTCGGCCCTGGAATCTTTCTTGCCGAAATCCAGCAGACATCCGATACCACGTACCGTATTTATGATTGGGACAGGGTAGACGAAAAGGGAAAAGCCCGCGAACTGCACATTGATGAGGCCCTCGACGCCATCGATTTCAATGTTTACGACGATTACAAAACGGATTATCAGCCAAAAGACAACGGCTCAGCCAATCTCCTCACCAGTCAGTATTTCACAACCAACCTCATCAGGCTCAGCAAAGCCCTGGCGAAGGATTACAGCGAGCTTGACTCTTTTGTCATTTATGTTTGTGTGGGTGGATCGGTTACCTTGGTTCACAACGGTGAAACCGAACAGCAACTCAGACTGCAGAAGGGAGAGGTCGTGCTTATTCCCGCCTCTGTCAGTCGGGTAGACATTGTTCCGGACGAGGCGTCAGAAATTCTGGAAGTTTTTATCGCCTGACAAGGCACAATAATTGATTGTTTTCATTCAACCAAAACCAACTTTATGAAAAACATTGTGATGCTGCTGTCATTTACCATCATTATTGGTGCAGCCATGGCTCAGGAAACAGAAAAATCACTGCCGAAACTGCCATCTGTAACTGTTAAAAATCTGGATGGTAAGGTTATCAATACATCAGAACTTTCGAACAACGGGAAACCCATGATCGTCAGCTTCTGGGCTCTCTGGTGCAAGCCCTGCATCAACGAACTGACCACCATTGCCGATGTTTACGATGAATGGGTTGAAGAGACCGGGGTAAAACTGATCGCGGTTTCCATCGACGATTCACGCTCATCATCCAAGGTTGGACCCACCGTAAACGGAAAGGGCTGGGAATATGAAGTACTGCTTGATGCCAACGGCGATTTTAAAAGGGCCATGAATGTGAACATGATCCCGCACACCTTCCTGATCAACGGCAAAGGCGAAATTGTCTGGCAGCACACATCCTTCAGCGAAGGCAGCGAACTTCAGCTGATCGAGATGGTTCGCAAGCTCAATGCCGGACAGTCGCTGGAGCAGCATTAAACGTAACTATCCCCTGAATGCAATCAAAAGAGTGTAAACCCAAAAAAATAACTGCATTGAATCTGAAATCGTTCATTCCGGTACTGGTGTTAGTCATTTCTTTCACCAGTCTATCTGTAAGGGCCCAGGATTTTCTCGCGGGCGGCAAGGTAACAGGCAATTTCCAGCTTGATGCCCAGGTGTATAAAGCCGATTCGGCCATTGGAGCTGAAGAAGTGGAGGAGAAAATGCTGATGAATGCCTTCGCCAACCTCCTGTATTCAAACGGGAATTTCAATGCCGGGCTGCGCTTTGAAACCTATCTGAACCCCATGCTGGGCTTTGATCCCCGTTACGAAGGCAGCGGTGTCCCATACTGGTTCGGATCGTGGAAAAATGATCAGTTTGATATTACAGTCGGCAACTTCTATGAGCAGTTTGGCAGCGGTATGGTTTTGCGCAGCTACGAAGAGCGCAACCTGGGTTACGATAACGCCCTGAAAGGTGCGCGGATTAAATTCAGTCCGACAGCCGGTGTAACACTGAAAGGACTGATCGGTACCCAGCGTTTTTTCTGGGATCAGGGGCCGGGAATTGTCAGAGGGCTTGATGGTGAAATCGCACTCAATGATCTGTTGGATAAAGCCGGTAAATGCAAAACCCGTGTAACGGTTGGTGGAAGTTTCGTCAGCAAGTACCAGGCATTGGAGGAGATTATTGTTAACGACACTTCGCTGTTGAAACTCCCGGCCAATGTGGCTGCCTGGTCGGCCAGGTTTAACCTGTCGAGGGGTGGATTTACCCTGGATGGTGAATTTGCTTCAAAGATGAATGACCCCTCCAACATGAACAAGTTCATTTATAAAAACGGGCATTCACTTCTGTTGCAGGCATCTTATTCGCAGAAGGGTTTCGGCGTAATTGCCTCGGCAAAGCGCACCGATAACATGAGTTTCAAGTCGAACCGGAATGAACGGGGCAGTGTGCTCGACATCAATTATCTGCCTGCACTCACCCGGCAGCATACCTACAGCCTCGCAGCCATGTATCCCTATGCTACCCAGGCCAACGGCGAAATGGCCCTTCAGGGACAGGTCAACTATAAAATTAAAAAGGGGAGCCTTCTGGGTGGAAAGTACGGAACGGATATTGCCCTGAACTATGCACGCATTACCTCCATCGAAAATGAGTTGCCCGAAGGCACAGAAACAATTGTTTCCGGAACCGAAGGCTACGAATCGTCTTTTCTCACATTTGGCGATGAATTGTATTTTCAGGATTTCAACATTGAAATTCAGCATAAGTTCGGCAGTAAGTTCAAATTGCTGGTGTCTTACCTTAACCTGAACTACAACATTGCCGTGATTGAAGGACATCCTGAAGACTCCATTCCGGTGAAAGCCAGCATTTTCATCGCCGATATGACTTATAAATTTGATCAGAAGAACGCGCTGAAAGTTGAACTTCAGCATCTTGGCACAAAGCAGGATGAAGGCGACTGGCTGCATTTTCTTGCTGAATACACCATTGCCCCGAAATGGTTCTTTACGGTATCTGATCAGTACAATTACGGTAATCCCGATAAAGACAGAAGGTATCATTATCCGACTGTTGCAGCCGGATATACTGCCGGTTCAAGCAGGATATCCCTTTCATACGGAAAGCAGCGTGAAGGCATTCTCTGCGTAGGCGGTGTCTGCCGGCCGGTTCCTGCTTCCAATGGCTTTGCAGTTACGATTACAAGTTCATTTTAAGTGATTAATAGTTGAATTATGAAAGGAAGAAAACTGAACTATCTGGCCGTTCTTATTCTGGTTGTATCAGCAATTGGTTGGCTGGGGAGCTGTGATAAAATAGAACAGCCTTATACCGAAAAAATTGAAGGGCCTGTGGATACCGCAACATGCCCTGTACCGGATTTCCCGACAGTAACCGTTCTGAAGAAGAGGGTGCTGCTGGAAGATTATACCGGACACAAATGTGTGAATTGCCCTGCCGCAGCCCTTACAGCACATAACCTGAAGGAGATTCACGGAGACCAGCTGGTAGTGCTTGCCGTACATGCCGGATTTTTTGCCAAACCATCAACATCGGGCAGCTATATCAACGATTACAGAACAGAAGCCGGCACTGCCTGGGATGACTTTTTCGGAATCGGACTGGTAGGTAACCCCAATGGTATGGTGAACAGAACCGGATACTCCCTCAATCACATCATTCCGCCGGCATCCTGGGGAGCAAAAATAAATGATGCACTGGCCACCGATCCTCTGGTAGATCTGCAAATGATCAACGAGTACGATGCCGCTGAACGAAAACTTTGCACGCATATCAAGACCCGGTTTATCAGCAGTATTGACAGGAACCTGAAGCTGATTGTTGTTCTCACGGAGAGCGGAATCATTTCCGCACAGAAAAACAACGATGCTGAAGCCGGCATTGTTCCTGAAATCCTTGACTATGAGCACAACCACATGTTGCGGGCTGCAATCACAAGCACCTGGGGAAATCAGGTTGCCGTAAAGGGGGTGGTAAACCCTGAATCGGTGGTTAAGTCATATAAATACATCCTGCCCGCATCGTTTAACGCCGACAACTGTACTGCCATCGCTTTTGTGTATGATGATGATACCGAAGAGGTTTTGCAGGCTGTTGAAGTACCGGTGGTTGAGTAATCTCTTCTCATTTTTTGGTTAAACATCCGGTTTCCCGTAAAACCAGGTGACTTTGTTTACCTTATCGTCCCATGTGACTACCGCTTTGCCTTTGTGAAACTCAAGGTATGAGAGCATGGCAAAATCCCCGCCGCAGAAAGCAGCATGGGTGAAGACCAGCGCCAGTGCTGAGAATGTATAATTTCCGGGAAGAAATGGCAAGGTAGCTATTGCCGCCAGGCTGATAAAACCAAAGGGCGTCATGGCCACAAACCGGAACTCCCTCGATGAAGCAACGAAACGGTGGGCAATGGCCATGAAAACCAGTTTCTTCAGGTCAGCATCGTACGTAACTTCCCGGGCCCCGCAAAGCCGGTAAGCAATGGCGTGGAGGTATTCATGCAGGGGAATCAGCAGAAAAGCGGATACAAAGCCCAGCATTGTTTTCGACAGGGCGTCTTTCAACGCAAACTCCGGATATGAAAAGTATCCGTTGATAAAATGAAAGACGAGGGTTGTGAAAGAAACCAGGCTGAAAAGCAGGTAGAACAATGACCAGAAGCTCCACCGGAACAGGTATTGTTGCACAAAAGGGACAAGCTCTTTGTGGTCAAGCTTATCAAGTAAAAAATATCCGCTGTTTTCGAGAAGTTCCGGTTCGGTTTTCATGGCAATGGTGATTAACTCCAAAGGTTGTGAATACAACGGACGAATTTAATAACGAAGACTTTCCCTGTAATCTTGCAACAGAGAATGACTGTATAAACACTCCGGAGAAATAAAGTTCCTGCAATAATAAATTTTTGTTTCATTCGGTTCCCGATCACTAAACTCTATATTTTTGCATTGTTATAGAAATAACATTGTTATTTCGGTAACATAAAATATCTGTAAGTAATTAAATCAGGCCTTTGTTATATGAGTAACAGAATATTGATCAGGGATTTAACCCTACGTGATGGTCAACAATCCCTTTTTGCGACCCGCATGACCCAAAAGCAGGTTGACAGGGTTTTGCCTTTATACCGCGAAGCAGGTTTTTACGCGATGGAGGTATGGGGCGGAGCAGTGCCTGATTCAATCATGCGCTACCTGAACGAGAACCCCTGGGAGCGGCTCGAAAAAATCAGGGCAGCAATCGGAGATGTATCAAAGCTGACTGCCCTTTCCCGCGGACGGAATCTTTTCGGTTACAACCCGTATCCGGATGATGTGATCGATGGATTTAACCGCAACGCAATACAATCGGGAATCAGCATCATGCGCATTTTTGATGCCCTGAACGACACCGATAACATCGGATCCACCATAAAATCCGTAAAAGAGAATGGCGGACTGGCCGATTGTGCTGTTTGTTATACAGTGGATCCTTATTTTTCGAAGTTCAGGAAACTGAAAGCCCTTCTGCAAGCCAAACCGCTGAATACCAGAATATTTACTGATGAGTACTATCTGAATATCGCGCTAAAACTCGAAGCCATGGGCGCGGATATGGTTTCCATCAAGGACATGGCTGGGCTGATACCTCCTGTAAGGGCCGGACGTCTGGTCAGGTTGTTGAAGAAAAACCTGAGGATTCCCCTGGATTTCCATACCCACTGCACCCCCGGCTACGGACTGGCCTCCACCCTGATGGCCATTGTGAACGGCGCTGATGTGGTAGATACCAACATCATGTCATTTTCCGGAGGCCCTGCCGCAACATCGTATGAGATTATACAATTGTTCTGCGACAAAATGGGGATTGAGACCGGGGTCAACAGGGAAGCCGTGGTGAAAATTGATGCTGTGCTCAGGGAGATACGGCATGAATTGAGTGAATTTGATGCCAGCAAGGTATTTCCGCGGGAATTCGATATTTCGAAGGACAAACTTCCAAAAGACATTGATAATTTGTTTGAACTGGCCATCGCTTATGCCAAAGCCGACAAGGAAGAAGATCTGCTGGAAGCCTGTTCGGCCATTGAACGTTATTTTAACTTTCCTGAACCCGACGAGAAGGTAAAGGAAGCTGAAGTCCCCGGTGGAATGTACACCAATATGCTTGCCCAGCTGAAGCAGCTTAAACTGGAGAAGCTGCTCCCGCGTACCCTCGAACTGATTCCCTCGGTGAGGATGGATGCCGGTTGCCCGCCATTGGTAACCCCTACCAGTCAGATCGTAGGCGCACAGGCTGTTAACTGTGCCATTGATGAATCCAGAGGCAATCCGCTGTACACTACAAAGTCAATTCAGTTTGTAAACCTGGTGAAAGGAATCTACGGCAAAACACCCATGGCCATTGATCCGGAATTCAGGTTCCGTATAGCCGGGGTAAGGCAGGAAACGCCCTATGAAACCCGCTTCTACAAGCGTCAGGAAAATCCGGTGTTTCACGAATACGGGGAGGTAAAACTGGCGGCAGATGAAAAAGAAGAGTTGCTGCTGGAACTATTCCCGTCAGTCGCACATGATTTCCTGAAGCAAAGGGTTGAACAGAAATACCTCGATGAGATACATCAGGTGGAAGAGACGAAAAGGCTCAAATTCGAAGCCGAGAAACGCGAATATGAAAAGCTCAGCCCTGAAGAGAAGCAGCAACGCCTGCTGGACGGACTGTACCATTACTCCTGGAGCTCAGAGGAAAGCAACCCGCTGGGTCACTCCTGAGCCTGATCTATAAATTCCGAATGTTTTACCAGCGTCAATTGGTAAACCTTTCATGCTCAACCGGTCTGCAGACCGCGTTTCAGATACTCATTTCCGTACCCTGGTACCGGCTGCTGGTCACAATGTTGGCTTTCAGTTCGTGCAGCAGCATATACAAGCCGAAGTAAGTCCGGTTTATATACAATGAATGTTTCGAACCTCTTGCTGTTCTTGAGTTTCGTACATCTTTGTTGTTGTAAAGCGATTCACTCAAGCGGTAAACCTGTTCGAAAAAGGCAGGGTCACCAAAATCGAATTTACCGGCGAAGAATGGTTTTCCCATCAATCCGATAATTTCACGGAACAGCGGGATGAACAGCTTTTTCTCTGCTTCGCTGTCTTTCTCGCTGATAAATTCATTCAGGTAAAACAGTTCGGTCATCAGTTCAGGATTGTCCAGAACTCCGGGGGTGTGCAGCCTGAAGTAGTATTCATAAAAGTCATCGGGGACTACTTTCACACACCCGAAGTCGATAATTCCAAGACTTCCGTTGCTTCTGAAAAGGAAGTTCCCCGGATGTGGATCAGCATGAACCATGCGGAGACGATGCATCTGGAAATCATAAAAATCCCACAGCGCCTGACCAATTCGGTTGCGGATTTCCTGAGCGGGTCCGGTCGCCAGAAATTCTTTCAGGTGCATGCCTTCAACCCAATCCATGGTGATGATGCGGTTGCCCGATAGTTCGGGATAATAAACCGGGAAAAAGATTCCAATAATCCCTTCTTTGAGAACAGCCTCAGAAATCATCACAGAACGTTTCAGTTCAAGGTGGTAATCAGTTTCCTCAAGCAGGCGCTCTTCTACTTCAGACATGTACAATTTAAAATCGCTTTCCGTAATATTCATTATCCTGAGGGCGAAAGGTTTAACCAGTTTAAGATCGGATGAAACACTGTCGGCTACTCCGGGATACTGAACCTTAACTGCAAGTTTTTTCCCATTGAGCATGGCTTCATGTACCTGTCCGATGGAGGCTGCATTCACGGCATTGTGACTGAAACTGTCGAATACTTCAGTGGGCGCTTTCCCGAAAGCACTCCTGAATGTCTTCACCACCAGCGGATAGGAGAGGGGTGGAGCACTGTATTGTGCCATCGCGAATTTGTCAGCATAGGCCCTGGGCAGCATGTTGCGGTCCATACTCATCATCTGGGCTGCCTTCAGGGCACTTCCCTTCAGTTCGCTGAGTGTATCGTATATATCACGGGCATTGTCGGTGTGCAGCTGGTCTTTGCCGGCATCGCCATTGATGGATTTTCGGGCATAATGTTTCAGGTAGTTGCCCCCAACCTTAACACCGGTGGTCAGAAATTTCGACGCCCGTTGTACTTTTCCCGTAGGGATGCTGAATTGTTCCTTCATCTGTTGGTTAAAAAGTAAGTAAGTTCAGACCGATTGCAATTAACGGTTATGATATAGGAACCTGACCATGTCGATGAGCGAATCAACAGCACCGGGTCCCATGAGGTCGAAGGATACCTTTACCGCCTTTTCGATGGCAGCATCGGTTTTTTCAAATCCGGCACTTTCGTCTTTTATCCAGAACCGCAATACAAACAACAACTGCAGCCACAATACTTCTGGGTACCGGTCGGTAATATAGGGCCGTTTGACAATTTCGCCCGATTCCGTTCCTTCCTGCAAAAGCTGGCTTACAAAAGCCTGAAAAACGTCACGGGCTTTCGAGAGTGTATGGTTTTTCAGCAGTTCTGCTTCTTTCTCTGTGCTGAGAAGAATAAAACTGCGCTTGCTCTTCAGCACCTCTGCCAGGGTATAGTAGAAAGAGAGCAGTTTTTGCTTTACGGGATAGGATTCATACTCTTCTGAATCCGAGAGTGTTTCGAGGGTGGTGTTGATGAATCCTGCCCAGATACTTTTTTCAAGACCTTCGAATGAACCGAAGAACTGATAGAAATCCTTTTCCTCCATTTTTAATTTGCCCGTAAACTCATAAACCGAGGCTGGTTTCTTCCCTTTATTCAGGTAGAATTCGATGTAGGCGTCTGTTATGGTGGCCTGAAGATCTCTTTCGGGATTCTCAGGTTTATTTTTTTTTGTTTTTGTTGCCATCTTTGTTTAAAGAAATGATATATAAATTAAACAAAAAATCCGGTGATTGGTTTGCCGGATTTCTGGTAAATTATCAGAAGGATAAATGCCGGGCTTTCTTACTTTAAGGGATGCCCGGATTGCAGCGGGTTAAAAATCAAAGATATCCTCGAGGAAATTTTTCTTCTTTTTGTGGGGATAACCGTAGCCCTGCGGGTGACGTTTGTAATGATCGTCGTCGTATTTCACCTGGGGGGCCGGAGTTGGCCGGACCTCCGCCTGAACCGATCGTTCGAGGATCTTGTCAAGCTCGCCACGGTCGAGCCAGATGCCGCGGCATTTGGGACAATAATCAATTTCAACACCGGAACGTTCGGTGATATTCAGGGCTATATTGCAGACTGGACAATTCATGGGGGTATGATTTAATTTTCAGAACAACAAAACAGCGAAGGACCTGGTTTAATTGTACCGGTAGATTTAACAAAAATTAATAAGTGGCCTGCCTGATGGAAGACCGCTTATTCTGAATCCGTTTCAGACTTAAATCTATTCTGTAACTTCTTCCCCCATTCTGTAAACAGACTTTTTCACCAGCTTGCCTTCCTCGAAGAACTTCCATCTGCCATTCCAGCTGTACCTGATTTCTTTTGTGTCGTAAATCATAACCGCCCAGCCTTTTTTCTCCAGCTGGCCTGATTCAAGGTAGTATTTCACCTTCATGCGGCCATCTTTGCGGGCATTGAACAGCAACCGTTTGGTGCCATCCATGTAATAGTAACGGCACCGCCCTCTTTCCCTGCCATCTTTGTAGCGCTCGATGTTCATCGGGATTTTCTTCTCCTTGTCCCACCAGGTTATCCATTTGCCCTGGCGGCGTCCAAGGGCGTCGTAACGGTTTACTTCCTTCTTTAACGGCCACGCAGCATGGCTGAAGGCCGGATACAGTATGATCATTGCAAGCACAAATATTCTGGCCATTGTTATTTGGTTTTACCCTTTTCGAGAGAGAATTTAACCGGCGTATTAAACTGCACCCTCACCGGTTCGCCGCGTTGTTTGCCGGGTGTCCAGGCAGGCATGGACTGAATAACCCTGACAGCCTCCTTGTCAAGCAATGCATGTACACCCCGCAATACTTTAACATTGCTGACTGTCCCATCCGGTTCAATCACGAAGGTTACATAAACCGTACCCTGAATTCCCTTGCTTTTGGCCTCCGCAGGATAATTGATGTTGTTAACAAGGTAGGCTATCCGTGCATCGTCTCCGCCCGGGAAAACCGGTGGTTGTTCCACTACGGTAAAAACTTCATTATTTGCAGACTTTTTTTCTTCCGGGACTGAATACGTGGAGTGCTTTTCTCCTTCGCCAAGTGTAAATTTAACGGGAAGATTATATTGTACGCGAACGGCTTTTCCCCGTTGTTTGCCCGGGACCCATGGTGGCATATCCTGAACCGCCTTCTGCGCCACCTCGTCACAGCCGCTGCCGATCCCCCTGAGAATCTTAACATTGCTTACCTGCCCTTCCTTCTCAATGATAAAGGAAACATAGACCGTGCCCTCGGTTTTGTTCTTCCGTGCAGTTTCGGGATAGCTGATGTTCTTCTTCAGGTATTCAACCATGGCGTCCTGTCCTCCGGTGAATTGCGGAGCGACTTCCACTACCATGAAGACTTCATCATTTTCATCTTTTTCCGAACCATCTGACAATTTGAAACTGATGGGCAAAATAACAGAAGTTCTGACTGCTTTGCCATCTTTCATGGCGGGTTTCCAGGCCGGCATCATGGCTGCAACCCTGAGCACCTCCTCGTCACAGCCTCCGCCGATGCCTGAAATGATCTCAGGCGAAGTAACCCTGCCATCAGTTTCAATAAAAACCTTGTACTGAACTACGCCCTGAATGTTTTTCTCCCTGGCTTCCTTCGGATAGCGGATATTTTCCATGTAAAACCGGATTCTGGCTTCATCCCCACCGGGGAATTCTGCCGGAGAGATGGTATCATCAGTCCCTTCAGTGAAAGTAGCGGTGGCACTTGCGTCAGCTTCATTGATAGCTGCTGCCGGTTCTGTACCATTGTTTGTGGGACTATTTATTTTTTTTCCGGAGGGCTGAACCATGGAAGTGAAGAAAATCACCGCAAGAATGACTGTAATTCCGCCTATGATTCTTGTTACATGAATTCTGGCAGGCTTGAGTTGATTTAGCATGATGATGCGTTTTTTAAGGTGTGCACTGAAAGGATTGATGATTTGATTCTGTCCGGGCAGGCCGGCGAAGGTAAGCATGAGCCTGCCGTAGCTGGTTTTGTCGCCCATGGCGGCGGTGGCATCGGCATCGGCCTGGTATTCATGTACCTCTGACAGCAGGCGGTTGGTGAGGTAGGCGAAAGGGCTGAACCAGAAAAGCGCCCTGAACATGGCCGACAGCAGGCGGTCGAAACTATGACCGTGTTTTACATGGCTGAATTCATGCCGCAGCAGGAACGGTGCGGCCGGATGGAGGAGACTTTCGTCGGAGAAGAACACCCACCGGAAAAAGGAATAGGGACTCCGGGCTTTGTTGTCGATGATTACCTCGCCGAGAGGGGTTGGTCTTTTTACTGCCGCCAGTAGTTTTCTGAAGACGGTCATCACAGAAATCAACAACCCGAGCATCAGTACCACCACGATGGCCGGATAAAGGGCATTCTGCATCAGTTGAAGCAGCCCGGGCTCTTCTCCGGAACTGACGACCACTGCCTGGGTTACCTCAGGCACCGAAAATACATATACCGGCAGTGTAGCCTGCTCCCTGTGGAGCACGGGCTGCGGGATGAGTGGCAGCAACAGCGGCAGAACAATGGTCAGCAGTAAAACGCCCCGCATCAGCTTCAGGTTGCGGCCAGGGCGAATGGCAAAATGGTAGAAGCCCAGCATCAAGGCATTGATCAGGGCGACTTTCATCAGGTAGAGATAGAGGAAGCTCATGGCTGTTGCTTTTTTTCGTTGATCTGTTGTTCCATCAGCAGGCGGATTTCTTCCATTTCCTTCAACGTAAGATTGTCCTCGCGTGCAAAGAAGGAAACCATCTGTTTGTAAGAATTGCTGAAATACCCGTTCAGCATCTGTTTCATGGTAAAACGGGCATAATCCCGTTTGCTGACTTTTGGGAAGTAGCGGTGCGATTTGCCAACGGTTTCGTGACCCACAAACTCCTTCTTCTCAAGGATACGGATGATGGTGGAGACTGTGTTATACGCCGGTTTTGGTTCCGGGAAATACCCGAGCAGATCGTTTACATGCCCTTTGCCAATGCGCCAGAGAAGCTGCATTACCTGTTCTTCTGCTCTTGTCAGTTCTTTCATTCAGTGAAAGGTTTTTATAATAACTAAAAACTTAGTTTAAAAGTATGTCAAAGTTACAACTAAAAGTTTAGTTTGTCAAGTTTTTTTTGAGTTTTGTTGGAAGAATGTTTTTTGAACCAATGAATAAGGTGCTACCTTTGTAGAGAAGGTAGGGGAATACTGCTATATCCGGATACTCAGATTCCTTCAGCCAGGGCATAATTGTAATAATCTGATTCATGGAAGAAAAAAAATACATCCGCCCAACCTGGGACGAGTACTTTATGGAAGTGGCCAACACCATTGCCAAACGTGCCACCTGCGACCGGGGCCGCAGTGGTTGCGTGATTGCCCGTAACAAGCAGATTCTGGTAACCGGTTATGTGGGTTCTCCCATCGGTTTGCCGCATTGCGACGATGTCGGACACCTCTTCAAGCAGATGACCCACGAAGACGGAAAGGTGACCAACCATTGTGTGCGCACCGTTCATGCAGAGCAGAATGCCATCTGTCAGGCTGCGAGGCTTGGCATCGCCCTTGAAGGAGCAACGCTTTACTGCCGCATGACTCCCTGCCGCACCTGTGCCATGCTCATCATCAACTGTGGTATTGAACGGGTGGTGTGTGAAAAGAAGTACCATGCCGGGAGTGAGTCGGAAGAAATGTTTAAGGAGGCCGGGATTCAGCTGGATTATGTGATTGAAGAAATTATGAAATACGACAATCAGTAGAAGTTTACGGGCAAGCTGGTCCTCAGCAGAAGCCGGAAAATCAAATTTTAAGTTGCCTGCTACCGAACATAGCAGGCATCTCGTGTGTTTATCAGAAGTAAACAGGTATCCTGTTCTGAAGTATTAACTTTATTAATTGCTTAATAGTATGTCATTAGTTGGAAAAAATGCGCCTTCATTCAAGGCAAGTGCCGTTGTTAACGGCGGAGAAGTAGTTGAGAATTTTTCGCTTGATCAGTACCTTGGTAAACAATACGTGGTGTTTTTCTTTTATCCGAAGGATTTCACGTTCGTTTGTCCCACCGAATTGCATGCATTTCAGGCCAGACTGGCGGATTTTGAGAAGCGCAACTGCGCTGTGGTAGCCTGCTCAACCGATACAGAGGAATCACACTGGGGCTGGTTGCAGATGTCGAAAAACCAGGGTGGCATCAAGGGAGTTACTTATCCTGTGGTTGCCGATACCGCCAAAACCATCAGTGCCAACTTTGGGGTACTGGCCGGTGAATACGACTGGAACGAAAACGGGGAAATGGTTTCCAACGGGCCCATGATTGCTTACCGCGGATTGTTCCTGATTGATAAAAACGGGATGGTTCACCATGAAACGGTGAACAATTTTCCGCTGGGCCGTAATGTAGACGAAACCCTGCGTATGCTCGATGCGTTGCAGTATTTTGAAGAAAACGGCGAAGTTTGTCCCGCCAACTGGGAACCCGGAAAAGCTGGGATGAAAGATACCCATGACGGTGTTGCCGATTATCTGGCAAAGCACTGATATACAAATAAATCCATAGCATTTTCAGGGGCGTGACCAAACGGGGGTTACGCCCTTTTTGTTTAAGCCCGCATGGCTTTCTGAACCTATGTTCATAAATAGATAGCTTTACATCAAATATTCTTATTAAAAAATTTGCAAAACCCTTTTTCGTGTTTACTTTTACTGCCTTGCCGGAGTACACGGTTTTCTTTTTAATCTTATCAATCAAACAGCCATGAAAAAGATTTACATTTTGTTTGCAGCGTTGGTCCTTGCTACAGTTTCGTACGGGCAGACATACCTGCTGGAGGATTTCGGATCAGGAGCCATGCCACCGTCAGGCTGGAGCTTTGAAGGCCTGCCCAACCAATGGTCATCCAGTCCGAGCAGCAATGCCGGCGGCACTTCCCCTGAAGCCAAGTTTACCTACATTAATCAGAATACTACTTCACGATTGGTCTCCCCGGTCATTGACCTGACAGGGACATCCAATGTAAATCTTTCGTTTAAATACCTGTATGACTGGTATGCCAACGGTCCCTCGATCGGCGTAGCCACCAGAATTGGCGCAGGTGCCTGGACCGTTGCCTGGCAGGTGTCACCCACCGGTAATCAGGGTCCTAAAACACAGGTTGTTGAGTTAAGCAATGTCAGTGTCAGCAATTTCCAGTTCTGTATCTTCATTACCGGTAATCTGTATAACGTCGATTACTGGTTTATTGACAACATCAAGCTGTTCACACCACTGGACCTGGATGCCGGACTTTCATCGGTGGATATTCCCCGCTATGTTCAGGGCGGACAGGAGTTTGACCTGAAAGGGGTCGTATCAAACGAAGGATCAACCCCGATCAATTCGTTCACGGTGAGCTATACGGTTGATGGAGGCATTGCCCAGAGCTATACGGTTGTTGGTCAGAACATCACGCTTGGAAAC
>CALMDN010000165.1 GCA_937864935.1 uncultured Bacteroidales bacterium | reverse complement strand
CAAGTGCTTCTGTTGTTAACATTGAATTCCTCCCATTTTAATGTAAAGTACTGATTTTTTATAATTTAGAGTGTGACTTGTGAATTGATTAACAATTCAGCACCAAAAATAATTATTCTTTTGTGAAAGCATTAACAATAACGCTGAATTTTATCCAAATGCCTGTAATTTATAATGTTTCTAAACATTAACCCGGACCGGGGATTTATATTGGATGCTGAGGTTGCAGGCTTTTGCTTCTTCGTATTTTTGCATACGATGGTCAGTCACAGATTTTTTATCAGATTTGATTTCAACGGAACCGGATTCCACGGATGGCAGGTTCAGCCCAATGCCCTGACTGTACAACAGGAAATGGAGGATGCCCTTTCCCTGCTGCTGGGAGAAAGGCTTCAACTTACCGGTGCCGGCAGAACCGATACAGGTGTACATGCCAGGAATTACATTGCCCATTTCGAAACAGAAAATGGAATAGAGGGGAAGGAACTCAGCAGCCTGATGTCAAAACTCAACCGGTTTCTGCCACCTTCAATTCTGATTAAAGAGGTTTTTGAGGTTAAACCGGATGTACATGCCAGATTCTCGGCATTGTCCCGCACATACAGGTATTACATTTCAAGAAGCAAAAATCCGTTCAGCACGGAATTTTCGTGGATCTATACCGGCTCTCTTGATGTTCGTGCCATGGGAGAGGCTGCCGGTATCCTGCCAGAATACCATGATTTCAGATGCTTCTCAAAAACCAGAACACAGACACGCACCACTGAGTGCGAGGTGTTCGAATCTTTTTTTACAGAAAAAGATGAGATGTTGATCTACCATGTCAGGGCCAACCGTTTCCTGAGAAATATGGTCAGGGCAATCGTGGGCACACTGATGGAGGTAGGGAAAGGTAAACTTGATATAACAGGTTTCAGAAACGTCATTGAAAACGGAAACCGTTCGGATGCCGGGGTTTCGGTCCCGGCCAGGGGATTGTTTCTGGAGCAGATAGAATATCCTGAGGATATCAGATTATTGCCCTGAAAAAATAAAATGCCATGGCTGCTGAAACTGCCAGTTTCATCACAGTTCCGGCGATAAATCCAATAAAAGAACCCAGGCCTGCCTTAAAGGCAGCACTGGTATCCTTACCGGCGGCCAATTCTCCGACGACAGCCCCCGCAAAAGGTCCGATGATCATACCCAGGGGAGGAAAGAGGAACAACCCGATCAGGAGGCCTATGGTGGCACCCCAGACGCCTCCCTTGCTTCCTCCGAATTTTTTTGTTCCCCAGATCGGAACGTAGTAGTCCAGGATGGTTACTGCAATGGTTATCAGCAGCCAGATTACCAGAAACCGGGGCGTGAACATTGCTGAATCAACAGCGAGCAGGGTAAGCAATGCAACATAACTCAGGGGAGGACCAGGTATAAATGGAAGAATGCATCCGGCAATACCGGCTATAGTTAAAATAACCCCCAGAGTGATCCAAATCCAATCCATGGTTAAGGTTTTACGTTTTTAAACCTGAATACTTGTTTTTTGCCGGTTTCATCCGGATTATCGATGGTAACATCAATACCTCCGTTAGCTCTTCTGATATAGGTTATTCTTTTGGGATATTCATTCTCACGGTTTTCGAATACCAGACTATCTCCTGGCTGGTTGGTCAGGTCAAAAGCAGTTTCACTGCTGTCAGCTTTCACAATATACTGCCATTGTCTTTCCCTTTTTTCAATGGACAACTGTTCCTTGAAAACTGTATCGCCACCCTCCAGCTGAAAACCTGAGCCTGTTAGAATTGAGTCATTCATCAATGCCCAGCTCTCAAAAAACTGAATCGAAGTATCCGCGTACTGGCCGGTCAGCCAAAGCATGGAATCAGGAAATGCGTGCTCCTTTTTTGAGGTGCAAAATGTTAATAGATTGAAAAACAATACTATTGTAAGAATTTTTAATGTAGTTTTCTTCATAACTCAAAATTAAAGTTTTCTGAAACAGCAAAACGAAGAAATGAAAATTTAACGCCTTGAGAACCGGCTTACATTTCAATGAAAGAAAGCTTAACAGATACTTTGTATACCAAACAATTGAAGAGTGGATGTGTTATATTGTCATCAAAGGAAATGATGAAAAAAATATTCCACCATAACATCAGGCTTCTTGCCGTTTTATTGCCGGCAAGCATTCTGTTTCAGGGTTGTGTCAATGTAAATCAGGGGAATCCACCTATGCAGAGCAGCAAAAATAAGGTCACTGAAAAAATCTTTAAAAGTGACGAAGAATGGAAAAAGGTTTTAACCCCTGAGCAGTACCAGGTTTTGCGGCAAAAGGGGACCGACCGGCCTCACACGGGGCTCTACGATCAGTTTTTTGTGAAGGGCAGGTATTATTGTGCAGCCTGCGGACTTGAATTGTTTGAATCGGGTTCTAAATTCGATGCAGGCTGCGGATGGCCGAGTTTCAGCGAACAGCTGGAATCGGGACACATTGAGGAGCATCGCGACCTGAGTTACGGAATGGTCAGAACCGAAGTTGTTTGTTCCCGCTGTGGTGGTCATCTTGGGCATGTTTTCAACGACGGTCCACCTCCAACCGGACTTCGTTACTGTATCAATTCAACTTCACTGGTTTTTAAGAACGAGGATCAACTGGTAAAGGAAAAGAGTGCTGACAGTACTGATCAGCAAGGAGTTACAAACGATTGAATTCCAGTTCTGTGAAATCAAAATCAGGGTTGGGTACATCGATGAGTATTTTTTCTGCTTTCCCGTCGCTGATTACAAAGGCTGCTTTCCCTTCTGGCAGGGAGGGTACCTGATCAAATTTTATTGAGAAGGTATTGTACTGCCAGTGAACCATATCACTGCTGAACATCGGGCTTGGGACAAACTGCAGGTGAAGTCTGTCTTTCTTCAGTTCAACCACCACATCTCCATATGCAGTGCTGTGGTAAGTTCCTGTAAAGTCCTTCAGGGCGAGTGATGGTGAAGTGCCGGGTATAAACGAAAGACTGTCGTTCTGCTTCTTCAGTTTTTCTTCTTCCCTGGCATCTTTTTGCAGATTCAGAAAGAAATCACTCCAGTCGGTGGTTGAGGCAGAAAGGTAAGTATCCAGTATTTTGTAAGCCAGAGGATAGTACAGAGAAGAATTCTGGTTGGTAAGAATGACGAATCCCAGGTTTTCCTCCGGAACAAAACAGGTATAGGAAATCATGCCATCGTATCCTCCGGAATGGGAGATAATTTTTCTGCCATGATAATCCATCAACGACCAACCCATTCCATAGCTTTTGAAATGGGTGGAAGGCCAGGTTCTTTCGGAAAACGGCGATACGTTCTGAATGGTTTGCGGGGAAAACATCTCCCTGAGCCTTTTTTCACTGATGACAGCGTTCCCGTTAACAGTTCCTTTATCAAGCTGGAGTTGAATCCATTTGAGCATGTCGGCAGCACTGCTGTTGAGTGATCCTGCCGGACCGATGTTGTCCCAGTTGAGGTAGTGAATGCTGAAGGCTGAATCGCTGATCTCATTGTGGGGGATTGCCGTGTTTCCTTTGAGGTCGAGACGGCTGATGCTGGTGCAGGTATTGTTCATATTCAGCGGTACAAGAATCCTTTGTGTGATAAACTCATCCCAGCTCAGGCCGCTTACTTTCTCGATGATCTGTCCAGCAGTCAGGTACATGATATTGGAATATCCGAATTTTTCCCTGAATCCATGGCCCGGTTTCAGAAAGGCGGCTCTTCTGATGATTTCTTCACGGCTGTAGCTACTTCCGTACCAGATGAGGTCTCCGCTGAAGGTAACCAGGCCTGACCTGTGTGAGAGCAGATCCCTGATGGTGATCTGCTCAGTAACATAAGGGTCGTAAAGCCTGAACCAGGGCAGATGGTCAGTTACTTTATCGTCCCATTTCAGTTTTCCTTCATCGATCAGGATTCCGATGGCGGTGGCTGTGAAAGCTTTGGTATTTGATGCTACGGCAAAAACAGTATTCCCGTCAACTTTCTCTGTTTGTCCGGTTTCCCTGACCCCATAACCCTGAAGTAAGACAGTATTGTTGTTATGAATGATTCCGACCGCCATTCCGGGAACATTCCACTGAAGAATGGCGTTATTGAAATATTCTGAAAGAATTTCTTCTTTGTTCTGGCCAAAGGAAACACCGGAGAACGAAAACAGAATACCTGTCAAACAGATAATGCGGAATAATTGTCTCATGGAATAACTTAATTAGAATGGAAAGCAATCAGTCCATCAATGGCTGATTTCAGGATTTTGTTTGTTTTAACCCCAGCCTTTTCAGCCGATTCA
>CALMDN010000164.1 GCA_937864935.1 uncultured Bacteroidales bacterium | reverse complement strand
CCGTTCGACTGGACCGATGTTGTCAAATTCAACTACAACGACACCGCCATGCGTTCCTATATGCTCGATGCCATGCTTTACTGGGTCAGGGATTTCAACATCGACGGATACCGCTGTGATGTTGCCGGAGAAGTCCCCATGGATTTCTGGAACAATACCCGTGCAGAACTCGACAAAATCAAACCCGTGTTTATGCTGGCCGAAGCTGAAGGCCCCAACATGCATACCGCCTTTGACATGACCTACGGATGGGAATTCCATCATGTGATGAACAAAATCTACAAAGGAGAGAATACCGCCAACGACATAGAAAAGTACCTGCTCAAAAACGACTCCCTGTATCCGGCTGATGCCTACCGCATGTATTTTACCACCAACCACGATGAAAACTCATGGAATGGCACTGAATTCGAGCGTCTGGGCGATGGGGTTGAAGCTTTTTATGTGCTGACAGCTACCGTTCCCGGAATGCCGCTGGTTTACACCGGACAGGAAGCTGCCATGAACAAAAGGCTGCTCTTCTTTGAGAAAGACCCGGTTGACTGGGGTAATTACAGCATGAGTGGTTTCTACAAAACCATCCTTGGCCTGAAGAAAACCAACCCGGCCTTATTCAACGGAGCCGAAGGCGGTTCGTGGAAGAGAATCAGCAGCGATGCAAACGAGAAGGTATTTGCCATTCTGCGCGAAAAAGGCGATAATAAAGTTTTCTCGGTGGTCAACCTCAGTGCTGAACCTGTAAAAGCCACCTTTACCGGCGATGCTTTTGCCGGTAATTACAAAGACCTTTATGGCGGTCAGGATGCCTTGCTGGAGGCCAATGCTTCCATGGATCTTCCGGCATGGGGTTACAAGGTATTTTATAAATAACCATCCGCAAAGTATTGAATGATCTTCATTACCCAACGGATAACAACTTAACAATGAGAAAAATCGCAATCGTTTTATTAATCCTGATTACCGGAATGAACCCAACCTTTTCGCAAAGCAGTCAGAACCGGAGTCTGGGAAAACTCAACAAATTCAGGTACAACAACCAGGTACTGAATCTGGAAACAGATTTCGGACAGGCTGAAATTACCGTCTATAGCAATGGAGTATTCAGGATGAGGATTACCGGCAGCAAACCTGTTGAGTCCTTTTCCTATGCGGTGACTGCCATGCCGGAAAAGTGTGAAGTTCAGATGGACGAGAAACCCGACAGGCTGACACTTTCCACCTCCCTGATCAGGCTGGAGATTGACCGAAATCCTGTGCGTTTTACCTTTTACACCAGCGATGGCAGGCTGCTGAATGCCGATGACAAATCCTTCGGCACTTCATGGATAGGAACCGAGGTTACCACCTACAAACAGCTTCAACCTGAGGAGAAGTTTATCGGCCTGGGTGAAAAGACAGGAAATCTCAACCGTGCCGGAACCGCTTACGACAACTGGAACACCGACAATCCGCGGTATGGCCCCAACGATGACCCCCTGTATGTGACCATCCCTTTCTTTATCGGATTGCACAACAACCTGGCTTATGGTATTTTTCTTGACAACACCCACCGAAGCCGTTTCAACTTCGGAGCCAGCAACAACCGCTTCAGTTCTTTCAGTGCCGACGACGGGGAGATGGATTACTATTTCTTTCACAACACCGATGTTGCAGGCATACTCCATGACTATACCGGGCTTACCGGCCGTATGACCATGCCACCCCTCTGGGCTCTGGGCTATCAGCAGTGCCGGTGGAGTTATTTCCCGGATACCGAAGTGCTCAATGTCGTTCAGAATTTCCGCGACCGTAAGATTCCGCTGGATGTGATCTACCTCGACATTCATTACATGGATGCCTATAAGATCTTCACCTGGCATCCCGACAGATTCAGCAATCCGTCAAAACTGATAGCTGACCTGAAAGCAAAGGGCGTGCATACCACGGTGATTGTGGATCCGGGAATCAAGGTAGAAAAAGGGTATGAAGCCTATGAAGACGGTCTGAAGAAGGATTTGTTTATCAAATATCCTGATGGAGATGTTTATACGGCACAGGTCTGGCCAGGCTGGTGTCACTTTCCCGATTTCACGAAACCTGCCGCACGCGAATGGTGGGGAAACAAGTTCTCGGGGCTGGTTGAAACCGGTGTTGAAGGATTCTGGAATGACATGAACGAAATAGCCTCCTGGGGCAATGGAACCACGCCACACCTCGTTCAGCTCGACTGGGAAGGCAAACAGGCAACCTACCGGCAGGCCAAAAATGCCTACGGTATGCAGATGGCCCGCAGCACCTTCGAAGGAACCCGCAAACTGATGAACAATCAGCGCCCGCTGATCCTCACCAGGGCAGGATATGCCGGACTGCAGCGATACACTGCACTCTGGACCGGCGACAATCAGGCGTCAGAAGAGCACATGATGCTCGGGGCAAGATTGCTCAACAGCCTTGGGCTCAGTGGAGTTTCATTTACCGGGGTAGATGTCGGCGGATTCAGCAAAGATGCCACCCCTTCACTGTACGCCCGCTGGATCGGAGTGGGTGCATTCAGCCCCTTTTTCAGAAGTCACACCCATTACGATACAAAATCGGCCGAACCCTGGGCATACGGAGAAACGGTAGAAAATATTTCACGCAACTACATTCAGCTCAGATACAAGCTTTTGCCTTACATCTATTCTGCGTTCCACGAATCGGTTGAAACCGGAATGCCGGTTAACCGCAGCCTTGCCATCGATTACGCCTTTGATGAAAAGATTTATCATTTCATCTATCAGAATCAATACCTTTTCGGACAGAATATTCTGGTGGCTCCGACAGAAAGCACCCGTGAACTGGTGAAAGTTTATCTGCCGGAAGGCGAATGGTACAACCTGCATTCAGACATGAAACATACCGGTAATTCAGAAATTGTTACCGAATGTCCGGCACATATGCTGCCGCTGTTCGTTAAGGCAGGTTCGGTAATTCCCATGCAGAAGGCAACCCAGAGCACTTCAGAGGATCCTGGTGAAACCATGTTCCTGCATGTTTTCTACGGACAAAACGCGTCTGATTTTGTCTATTATGAGGATGACGGAAAATCCTATGATTATGAAAAGGGAGCCTTCTGCAAACGACTGATGAGGTTCGACCCTGTTGCAAAGCAGCTGAGTATCCTGAAAAAGGAAGGATCCTTCACCAGCAGGTTCAGAAGAGTTCAGCTGATGTTGCACGGGTTCCCCGAAGGAGTGAAATTTAAAACCTCGGATGGCGATCTGAAAGTTGCTTCAGCTGAGGTAAATCTTTTCGATGCGCTGGAAAAAACCGACCCGCAGTTTGTTGAGAAAATGCACAAACCGGTTAAAGTTCTTACTGCGATTATCAACCTGACGGATGATGAGGTTAAGGTGAGCTGGTAAAACAGCGCTAAACAAAAAAGGCATGAATACAAACCAGTATATTCATGCCTTTTTCTATGCATTTATTTGTCAGGATTTTCTGGCCTGAAGATAGGAGCCCCATTTGATCAGCATCTCCTGCAACTGGTTGATGTTGATCGGTTTGGCCATGTAATCTACCATTCCTGATTCAAGGCACCGCTCCCTGTCTCCGGCCATAGCATTGGCAGTAAGGGCAATGATCAAAGGCTGCTTCGGGCCTGGAAGCATTTCATTGATTTTCATGGTGGCTTCAATTCCACTCATCTCAGGCATCTGAATGTCCATAAGAATCAGGTCGAAGTCTTTTTCCCTGAGGATGTTAACTGCATCAAGTCCATTGAATACCGAATCGGCACTGTAGCCCATC
>CALMDN010000163.1 GCA_937864935.1 uncultured Bacteroidales bacterium | reverse complement strand
GCCTTTTCACGCTCCGACCTGGTGGCTTCATCGCTGGGGGTGTGCATGATCACCATCATGGGCATTGCGGCTCAGAACTCGGGTTTCAGCATCGACGGCACCAAAGCGATCGTCACCAAAATCATGGCTTCCGATCCGCGCAGGGTTGGAGAAATCATCGTTGAGCTTGATTTTCCGCACAACAACTATAGTGAACGCGAAAAACAGATCATCAGGCAGTGCGCAAAAATCTGCCCGGTATCTCAAAGCCTGAGTGCCGACCTGAAACAAACCGTTATCTTCAATTTCTGAAGGCATGGAATTTAACCTGAGCACGGGCCTTACCGGCACGCAATCCAAAACAGTGAGCTCTGAAGACACCGCAGCACGCTATGGTTCGGGACTCATCGAAGTATTTGCCACACCGGCCATGGTTGCCCTGATGGAAATGACTGCCCAGCTCAGTGTGCAGCCCCTGTTGCCTGAAGGCCACATCACCCTCGGTACCGGAATCAGTGTAACCCACCTGAAAGCAACTCCGGTGGGGATGAAAGTATCCTGCGATTCAAAACTGATCAAGGCTGAAGGCCGGAAACTGACATTCAGCGTTTCAGCCCGCGACGAAAAAGGCCCGATCGGCGAAGCTACCCACCAACGCACCATCGTAGATGCGGCGCGGTTTATGGATAAACTCCGCGACCAAAACCAATAAATCACCCCGGAAATTCCGATTCACCTATGGCCTACTCAACCGACAATACCATCAGCTACCTGGCAAAATGCCCGGCCGGACTGGAAGAAATCCTGGCCGGAGAGCTGGAAGCCCTGGGGGCACTCAACATCGAACAGCTTAACCGTGCTGTGGCATTTGAGGGTGACAAAAAGCTGATGTATGAGGCCAATTACCGCTGCAGAACGGCACTCAGGATCCTGGTTCCGGTAAACAAATTCACCATAGCCACCGAAGACGACCTTTACAACTCAGCCAAAGCCATACGCTGGGAGGATTATTTCGGCACCGGGCATACCTTCGCCATCGACTCCACTTTATCTGCTTCAATCTTCACGCATTCCCAATACGTTTCACTCAGGGTAAAAGATGCCATTGCCGACCGCTTCCGCGAAAAAACCGGAATCCGGCCCTCGGTCGACATCGAAAATCCCGATTTCCGCATCAACATTCACATGTACCAGAACGAAGTCACCGTTTCGTTCGACAGTTCCGGCTCATCGCTCCACAAACGCGGCTATCATGTCTCCAACGCCGAAGCGCCGCTGAGCGAAGTGCTGGCTGCCGGCATGATCATGCTGAGCGGATGGAACGGGCAATCCAACTTCGTGGATCCCATGTGCGGCTCCGGCACCCTGCTGATCGAGGCGGCCATGATTGCCCTCAACCTTCCTGCCGGACAATTCAGGGAGGATTACGGGTTTATGAACTGGAAGAACTTCGATGCTGACCTCTGGGAACAGGTTCAGTCAGAAGCCATCGCTGAACAGCGCGATTTCGACTTCACCATTCAGGGATCCGACATCTCGGAACGCAACCTCCGATCGGCCATGGCCAACCTGAAACAAGCCAGGCTGCACAAAGACATTGAACTGAAGGTTTCCGCATTTCAGGAGCTGGTTCCTCCCGAAGGCGGCGGGGTTATGATTACCAACCCGCCGTATGGCGAGCGCATTAAAGTGGACGACATCATTCAGCTTTACCGCGAACTGGGCGATGCCCTTAAGCGGCACTACTCAGGGTATCAGGCCTGGGTCATCAGTTCCGACCTTCGGGCTGTGAAAATGATCGGACTGCGCCCCATGAGGAAATATACGCTGTTTAACGGCCCGCTGGAATGCCGCTTTGCCGGGTTCGACCTCTACGAGGGCAGCAAACGGGCCAGATACCGTACCGGTGAACAAGATCCCTCCTGAAAATCTTTAATGCAGCTATTATTGCTGCCAGCGGTTTCTGACATAAAAAACCCCCGGAAGCCACAACTGCTGCAGTGTTGATTTATGGGCTGACAACTCCTGCACTGAGCAACAAGCGCAGGGGAATCTTCCTTCATATCAGCTACTTACAGACAGTCAGCGGCTCATCCGGGGGGCAGGTTATCCGCAGGATAAAAATTCCTTAATGGGTGACTGATTTCTTCGCGAAATAGGTCTTCTGAACCAGATCGTAAAGAATGATCACACCGCCGGCAATCATCAGTCCGTCGGGGATGGTCCGCAGCCACATCCACATCTTCATCGGCTCAACAGCTTCTCTCAAACGGGCATAGAAATACCCCATATCATGCGCAATGCGGGTTTGCTCGATACCGATGATATAGGTAGGGATGGTAAACAGCAATGCGCCGATGGTGAGTACCCAGAAGCCGGTTCTGCTCAGCTTGTCGCTCCATTCCAAGCCATTGGCCAGGGCGTTGGTGCGGGAAGCCATGTAAATGAATGCCAGGGAGATGTACCCGAAAGCACCCAGCAGGGCAACGTGTCCGTGGGGCATAATGAGGTAGGTTCCATGCGAATAGTAACTGATGGTTGGTGTGTTGATCAGCATTCCAAAAAATCCGGCACCTATCCAGTTGAGGATGGCAGATCCGGCAATCCACATAAATGGTACGGCAAATTCGTTTTTGTGGCCTTCACGCTTCTGCTCGCGGTAGTTTTTCATGGCTTCGATAACCATCAGCGCCAGCGGTAGTGGTTCGAGCGCAGAGAAAATGCCCCCGATGGCAATCCAATACTCGTCCAGGCCCTGCCACCAGTAATGATGCCCCACACCCAGGGTGCCGCTCATCGAGATCAGCAGCAGCTCAAACAACATGGTGCGCACAGCCGTCTTCTGCGAAATCAGTCCGAGTGAAACCGTGAAGAAGGCAATCACCCCTGCTGCAAACAGCTCAAACGTCAATTCCTCCCAAAGGTGAATCACCCACCAGCGGTAATAATCGTCGACCGTATAATTGGGCATGATTTTGTGCACCGGCATCATGCCCGCGATGTAAAGGGTGGCAATGGCAAAGGCCGACCAGATGATGGTACTTACAATAGGATTGTTGGTTGAGGCCTTTCGGATAAGCGAGATGATCAGCAAAAACCAGAATACCAGGCCAATCACCAGCCCGATATCCCAGGCACGGCCAAGGTTGATGAGCTCCCGGCCTTCGTTACCGAGCCAGAACCAGGTGTCGCGCATCTGACCGGTAGCCCCCATGTAAAGCCCGATGATACTACCCACTGCCACCACCAGCAGGGCAATCCAGAGTACGTCAACAAGCCAGGGGAATTTATGGTCACGGTTGGCTATCCACGGGGCAATCAGCAGACCGCCCACCAGCCAGCCCACGGCAACCCAAAGAATGGCTATCTGTGTATGCATGGAGCGAAGCACATTAAACGGAAGAATATCCTGTGAAATCAGAAAGTCGTTCGTCGGATCGGTGTACAGATGGGCCAGATAACCTCCAATGATCAGCTGAACCACAAACAATGCCGCAACAATCGGTATGTATTTAAGCAGCTTTTTCTGCGAACGGAACAGGCTGGTAATCTTAATGGCCGGCTCGAGTTTCTCATCCGGATCCTTTTTAAACAGATACTCATAAGCCAGGAAAATAACAACAATTGTTAAAGTCCACAGTACCAGAAACTCCCAGAGGGATATCTTGTGCGAATTGAAGTTCACATCCTGATCAAGCAGGGGCTCAGGCGGCCAGTTGTTCGACCAGGTGCGCTCCGTACCCGGACGCAACGAGGAGGCGACCAACTGCGCCCAGTCGACGAAAGCAGCGATTTTAACGGCTTCATCCGGTTTGATGATCCCACCCCGGAAAGCGCGCTCAGGATCTCCGTTCACCAGCAGATTGGTCAGGTATGCAACATTCTTTTTATAGGCAGCTGCCGAAGCATCGGTGTATACAGTTCCGGATTCAAGCAGCGTTGTCTGCTTTTTCATATCCTGTTTCACGCGTTCCTTAACAGCACCACGTTCAACGGCATTGAGCCGGCTGTTGGGCTTGCTGTATAGTTCCATCCCGTAATGATCGTACAGGAATTCAGCCCGGTAGTGCATAAAATCGGTTGAGAAGTCAGGGCCCATATAGGCGCCCATGCCCAGCATGGTACCCCAGTCCATAAGGTCGAACTGCTGAAAATAGCCCTTGCCTGCCACCACATCATCGTAGGTGTAGAGCACTTCGCCACTCTCCGATTTCACTGTGGCGGGGATGGGCGGTACCTCTTTCTGAAGATTTGCTGTGTAATAAATCAGCATTGTTACCATAAACAATGCAATGATCCAGAAGCCGGTGTACAGACCTTTTCGGCTCATGAACCGGTCAAGCAACGATGTTTTTTCCATAGAGTGAGTGTTAAAATTAATATACTACTTTGTTGTGGTATTTTAAAACAAAAAAATCAGAATTTCAGGATGTTCTCATTTTGCATGACATCGGCCATGGTCGTATTGCTGAGAAAATGTCGTATGTGCTCCCTAACCGGTTTCCAGTATTCATGCACGGAACAGGGATGATCGTCGGAACATTGGTCAAACCCCAGCACACAGCCGAAATACTTTTCCACATCTTCAACCGCTCTGACAATCTCCAGCAGGGGGATATCGTTTACCGGCTTTCTGAGGGTAAAACCACCATTGCGTCCCTGCACCGACTGAACAATACCAGAGTGTGTGAGGGTTGTCAGAATGCGCTTCAGGTATTTGTCCGACACCTTAAGTTCTTCGGTCAGCGAGGCAGCAGGATAAAGGCCTTCCTTTTTACTGGCCATATAACTCACTACCCTGATGGCGTATTGTGCGGTGTTTGAGAGGTTCATCGTCAGACAAAAGCAGGTTTCGGCTGCAAATATAAATGAATGTTTTAATATA
>CALMDN010000162.1 GCA_937864935.1 uncultured Bacteroidales bacterium | reverse complement strand
TCCGGACGAACTATTTAATCCCAATGTTGTGAAGGTGCTTACCGATGTCAATGGTCAGGCCCTTATGTTCAGCCGCCATCCCATCCCTTATTACCGTGGACTTCCGGAAAATGAATGGATACACAACCAGGTGTATTGGAAACACATCGGCATCTATGCCTATTCCGCAAAGATGCTGAAACAGCTTATTCTGTTAAGTCCTGCGCCGCCTGAAATAGCTGAATCACTCGAGCAGTTACGCTGGCTCTGGAATGGTTGCCGGATTTATACCGAAACTACTGATTTTGAAACCATCGGCATTGATACCCCGGAGGATTTATTAAAACTTACAAACATTTCTTGAAATTTGGCCGCTTTCGCTGTATTTTAGCAGGTTCAGAACAGCCAAAACATCCGGGGTGGGATATCCTCAGAATCAAATGACTGTGTGCTGAGTTGTTTCACTGCAAAATCACCTGCCATGATTACCGAAGAATTATTAATCAGTCTTCTCTATGAGCACGACTGTGTGATTGTGCCTGACCTGGGTGGGTTTATAGCCAAATATACCCCTGCACAGATTCATCCGGTGCTGCACACTTTCAGCCCGCCGGCGCGCAGCATTGCCTTTAACGCTGCCCTGCGCCACAACGATGGTCTGCTCGCCAATGCCATTGTATGCGCGATGGGGATACAGTATAATGAGGCAGTTGACATCATTGCAAAGGAAGTCGGCGATCTGAAGAAAAACCTGAACAACAACCAGAACCTGCACCTCCCGAAAATCGGTTCTCTTTTTCTTGACAAAGAGCGAAACATACAATTTAATCCCGATCTGAGTGTTAACTACCTCAACGATTCTTTCGGGCTTACTTCTTTCACCTCCCCGGCCATAAAACGCGAGGCCATGCATGAAAAAATCGGTCGCAAGCTTGTACCTCAGCAGGCAATCAAATCGGCCAGGCTGCTGCCAGCTACACTGAAATGGGCTGCAGTAGCGCTGCCGTTGATCGGGCTCGGGCTCTGGGCAACCTTCAATACAGACAAATTAACAAGTCTGTACACCAACCCGGCAACCTTCCTTCCGGCTGAATGGACGACTGAAACCCAACCCGTAAAACTGAAACCCGAAACGAAAAGGGTGAATGCCGCTGAGTTCACTAAAAAGGAAACAACACCTGAGTCAGCAGCCACACAGGCAATCGAACCGGCCATTGAACCGGAAAAAACGCCGGAGGTTACAGGAGCTTCTGTAAATGAAACAGAAAAATCAATGACCCAATTTGTGATCGTCGGAGCTTTCGGTGTGAAAGAAAATGCCGAAAACCTCGTATCTGACCTCAGAACCCAGGGTTATGACTCCTTCATTACCGGTCAGAACCGAAAAGGGCTTTACATGGTAAGTATCCTTGGCTTCAGCGACAAGCAGCAGGCCATTGAAAAGATGGCAGAAATCAGAACCAATGGATATCCCAATGCCTGGCTGCTCAGCAAAGAATAAATCGTTTCACACGTTAAACAAAGACTCCGTTCAATCTTCCCGATCAGGCTCCGGATGTTCAGGGCTCTGCATTTCACCAGCGGAATACTTTGCTTAAAATCTTTACATCAACATTCAGTGGCAAAAAGAAAACTCGAACGATTTGCTGAGAACAAAACCTTCCGGCATCTTTTTCAGCCCGATTTCAATGAGCTTCAGTCAGGATTCAGTCAGAAAGGCAACTGGAACGCTTTTTTCGGAAATACCCATCCGGTTATTCTCGAACTGGGCTGTGGCAAAGGAGAATACACCACCGCACTGGCAGCCCGGTACCCGCAGAATAATTACATCGGGGTTGATATCAAAGGTGCCCGTTTGTGGAGAGGTGCGAAAACAGCACAGGAAAACAACTACGCCAATGTTGCCTTCCTGAGAATGCGCATCGATATGATTCTGAAAGCATTTGCTGATCAGGAAGTCTCAGGCATCTGGATTACCTTTCCCGACCCACAGCCTCAGAAAGCACGCAAAAGACTCACTTCCCCGATGTTTCTCGACCGCTACCGTCAGATACTGAAACCCGGCAGCATCATACACCTGAAGACCGACAACCTGGGTTTTTTTGAATATACACTTGAAACCATCCAGGCACAGGGACTTGAACTGCTGATGCACACCTTCGACCTTTACAACAGCGGCCTGCAGGAGGATGTGATGCTTACGCAGACACATTACGAGAAAATATTCCTGGCGGAAGGCATACCCATCAAATACCTCAGATTCAGAATCAGTTAGTGATGGCTGACTACAAGGACGACAAGGAATTCTCTTTCTTTGAGAATGTTTACGAGGTGGTGAAACTGATCCCCTATGGCCGGGCTACGTCCTATGGTGCCATTGCGAATTATCTTGGGAGCCGTGGTTCTGCACGCATGGTGGGCTGGGCCATGAATGCCTCACACCATGCACAGGTGCCGGTACCAGCCCACAGGGTGGTGAACCGCATTGGCGTACTCACCGGAAGGCACCACTTCGGATCCCCTGAACTGATGCAACAACTGCTTGAAAGCGAGGGTATTGTCGTTGAGAATAACCAGATAAAGGATTTTAAGACCCTCTTCTGGGATCCTGCCCGCGAACTGGAAATCTAAGCGTCAGCGACCCGGATTGTCAGTTTTTTACAATCTTGTGCAATTGCATCGTATCGTCAAAGATGAGTTTTACGATATACATCCCATCTGAAAATCCCCGCATGTCGATACCATTGCCTGTTTCCGCCAACGGACGGTTGAGGATCTCCCTTCCGTTCATATCGGTGAGCACCAGGCTGCCGTTGCTGATGGGTTCATCCATCTCCACTGTCAGTATATCGTTGACCGGATTGGGCTGAATCCTGACTCTTGTGTTAACTTCCGGCTGACTGAAGCCTGTTGTTTCCCCGTCCCAGCCTGCCATCCTGGCGAGCATCCACCAGAGGGCTTTGGCCAACCGCAGTGCGCCGCGCTGTCCGATGTGGTCACCATCCTCGGTGTAGGTGCCGTCCATATCGAGCATATTATCGGCATGAATGGCCTGAAAGGTCCTTGCCACACCCCCGTAATCAGTCCAGCTGATCTCCCGACGTTCTCCGGCATCGCTCCAGCAGAGAATATCGTCGTAGTCAAACAGGTATCTGCCCTGAGAAGATGCCACAAAGTTGCGTATATACTGGTGTTTGATGTGGCGCTGATAACCGTTTTCTCCCAGGTTTTCATTGGCATCCACCGGCCCGGTGGTGTAAAATATCTGCGTAGGATAACCATTGGTTGTACAATGGTTCTCATATTGCTGCGTGGCATTG
>CALMDN010000161.1 GCA_937864935.1 uncultured Bacteroidales bacterium | reverse complement strand
AAGTTTACCTCGATGAAACCAACCGCAGAATGGTTACCAACCTGAGAACCAACTTCGGAAGGCTGGCAATGCAACTGGCTGAGGAAGGCAAATACAGGGAAGCCATCGCCGTGTGCGACCGCTGCGTGGGAATGGCCCCTGACGAAGCCTACCGTTTCGACTTCTTCATGCTGCCTGTAGCCGAAACCTATTTCAAGGCAGGGGCCAATGACAAGGGAGCCCGTATGCTTGAACGTCTGCTGACACTTTATACCCAGGACCTGAATTACTATTTCCGGTTCCCGGGTGAACGCATCAACCAGTTTGACTACGAGATGCAGCAGGCCCTTTCGGTGATCAACCACATCCGCCAGATTGCACTGACCAACAACAACAGCAGTCTGAAAGACAAAGCAGAAACTGAACTCAAAAAACAATACGACAAATATGTTCAGGCAACAGGAAAAATGTAAACTACCAGATTAAACCGATACTCCGGTTGAAATACCCCAAGCTTGAACTAACTTAAGACCACGTTAAATCCGTATTGTGTATATAGCAAAATCGCCAGGCATTCTCAGAAGCCTAACCCGCAAGAATCTTGTCTGGGATCTGCCCGAAAGAAAAGGAGAAATCTTTGTTACCTTCGACGATGGACCCATCCCGGAAATTACCCCTCAGGTACTGGACATTCTCGGTCAATATCAGGCCAGGGCAACCTTTTTCTGTGTAGGCGACAATGTTTACAAACATCCGGAGGTCTTCCGCCAGCTGAAAGATCATGGCCATACGGCAGGCAACCACACCTTCAACCACCTCAGCGGATGGAATACCTCACTGGAGGATTACCTGGAGAATATCGGAAAGTGTGATGACCTTGTAAAAAGTCGTTTGTTCAGACCACCATACGGACGCATCAGGCCTTCCTACATCAAACACATTGCACCGGATTACCGCATCATCATGTGGTCGGTTCTGAGCGGGGATTTTGACCAGGAGGGCAGCCGAGATAAGATACTCGACAATGTGCTGAAACACACCACCGATGGCAGCATTGTTGTCTTCCACGACAGCCAGAAGGCAGCCAATCACATGTTGTATGTGCTGCCCCGTTTTCTTGAACACTTCACCGAAAAAGGATACAAATTCAGCAGTCTGTGAGGGTTTCCCTATTCACATCTACCACTACAGGACCTGAAACCTGATGGTCTGCGGTCCGCTTTCCGTTTTGATTACGAGGAAATAGAGCCCGGAGGCCACATCCAGTTGCAGGGTATTTTCCGCCTCTTTTTCGAGTGACACCTCACCGATCTGCTGTCCTGTCAGTGAGTAAATACCGGCACTGTGCGGCAGTTCTTCCGGACGTGCCGAACGGATGTGCAGGACTTTACCACTGACAAACACCCCCGAAACCAAATCCGGCTGCCTTCCCGGTACCGAAGCCGACTGCAGTTTATTGCTGTTCAGGTCATTCCAGGTATTGATGGCATGCTCGCTGATGGTAACCGAAATACCGGGCATATTGCTGATGTCGGCAGAAATGGTGAGCAGGCATTCAGAAGCATTCAGGCAATAGGCACTGATGACACTGAGCCCAGGGGCATCGTTCAGCACAAAATCCTCCTTACGGAGAACGGGGCTTCTGAAATAGTCGCCATAGAGGTGAACCCTGATTTTGGTGGCTTCGGGCGAAATTCCAACCCAGGGACTGAGTTGGTTGCCGTTGAAATGAGTGTCCATCCAGTGAAGCCTGCTGAACAAGAAGTTTTTGAAGTAGTTCACTTCATCCTGATAGTCATTCCCATACCAGTTGTAGTTGGGCCATACATACTCCCCAAGTATCGGCCAGCGTTCAAAATTCCTGATCCGGGCACCGGTGGTCAGGCTGATGATGGAGTCGATCACCGATACAATGGCCCCATCGGTAAGTACATTCTGCCTGAGTGAGAGGTATCTTGTTTTCGCGAGGTCACGAAAATAGGGGTCCTCCATCAGCCGTTTCCACCAGTACATAATACTCCACTCGTGGGACTGAACATCGGTATAAATCCATCCGGTGTAATCAACTCCCGGTGACCAGTAGTCTACATTTCCGTAGCCGAGGTTAAAATCCCATGCCGGACCGGCAAAGAGTTTTCCGCCATCGCTGTCCTTTTCCTTGTAGAAATAGGTACTGTACCGGTACTTGTCAACCTCTTTGGAAATCTCGCTCAGCAGCATGAAGTCGACAAAGGAGGGTGCATCAAAATACTTGTGATATCCGTGAAACGGGCTGGCAAAACCGGTCGAGATCAGTGCGGCCTCCGCTTCTGAAACATAATCGCGTATGTAATTCCGTTGCTGTGAAACAATGTCATCCGGATCGGGATAGTAATACTGGAAAATAATGTCCATGGCATTGGGATATTTC
>CALMDN010000160.1 GCA_937864935.1 uncultured Bacteroidales bacterium | reverse complement strand
GGCATCCGGAGAAATAATGGTATTGTATCCGAACTGGTTGGTATTGGCAAAGCTTACGAACAAAGCCTGCCTTACCATCTGCTTCCCGTCGATTTCCATGCGGTATTTGCGCGGGCGGTACCAGGTATATTCATTGGTAACAATCCTGAAATAGGAGAAAAAACCGCGACGGGTAACCTGTGAGAACCGTTTGGCCACCAGGGCATCAAACCCCACGCCGGCGATGGAAACGAAAAGGTCATCGTTGATGTTTACCGTGTCGATGAATTGCGTTTTCCCCTGCACGATCAGCCTGAGGCTCTGTTCAATGTCGATGGGAATGTTCATGTGCCTGGCCAGTCCGTTGCCCGATCCTGCAGGAACAACCGCCAGTACTGAATCACTGCCGATCATGCCTTTTACAGCCTGGTTCAGGGTACCGTCGCCGCCAACAGCCACAATGATATCATAACCAGCCCGGGCAGCCTCACTGCTGAGTTCCTTCACATGCTGTGCTGATTCGGAATGCCTGATGACACACTCAAACTGCTGCGGGTCGAACACACTCACCACTGCCTCAGCCAGCATCGATTTGCGGGCATGGTTAACCCCCGATACCGGATTTACAATGAAGAAAACACGTTTTATCCCCTCTGGCATAGCTGTACAAGTATCAAAGACTGACCCTCTGAACAGCTGCAAAATTACGAAAATATGGGCTTGATGAAGTGGTCTTGCCGTTGAAGACAAACAGGTATCCTACCCCTGAAAAGGCAAAAGGCCGCCTCACGGCAGCCTTTTGCAAATCATCAACGATGATTTATTTTTCAATAATCACATCTATCTTCATCTTGTCACCCTTGGTGTAGAGATCCACCACTTTAACAAGACCAAGTTTGTTGCTCTGCGTTTTGAAGAGAATTACATCTCCTTCGGCGAGCTCATTGGCTTTGGTTGTCTGGTTGTTGAGGTCAAAGTTCGGGAAAACATAGGTGGTACCGATGGCATCAAACTGGGCAGCGGTAATGGTTGTTGCATTGAAACGGGTCTGGTTCTTGTTTGTCCAGAGGTTCAGTTTCAGATCAGAGATGGTGTTTGCATCCACATCATCGGGAGAAGCAATGGTATTTCCGTTGGTAACGCCTTTGAAGAAAAGGAAATCAATCTTCGACTGCGTTGAAGGAACTGCTGAGGTCTGGGTTACATTGTAAGCCACGCCTTCAGAAGTGGCAAAGAAACTGCCGATGGCATCATTCCATGAGCCGAGTTCAACATTGGAGAATTTGGTAACCTCTGGACCCTGAACGGTAACGTTGAATGATTTTTCAACCTTCATTCCGCCCTTGTCGGTAAGTTCAAACGAAAGCCTGCCTGTACCAACACCGGTGAACTCAAGTTCGGTTTCCCAGTTGAATGAATCGGCATTCAGTGTACTGTCAACCAGGGTTGTCGGGATGTTGTTGGCAGTATAAATAAATTTGAATTTGGTCAGCTTGTTGCCGGAAACACTGCTTTTGCCGCCTACAACACCAACTTTGATGGTTGAACCGATTTCGATGGTAACGTCATCGGAGGTATAACCGGCGCCCCCTTTCAGGGTAAGTGATGGACCCGGATCGGTTTCTTCACCGTCATCGGTACATGATGTAACAAACACTACAGCACTCATCAGAAATGCTGCAAACAGAAAACTCCACTTTTTCATAAACTATCAGTTTTTGGTTGGTAATATTTTGTGATTGATCGGGTAATGCACCGTAAAACGGAACAAAATTACAAAATATGAATGACTTGATCATCTGCAAAAGACGTTCCAAAACAACGTCTGTCATGCTGATTTGCAGGATAACACACCAATAAATACAACATTTATACACTTTTACAGGGTAAATGTTGCTGTCAGCAGTTTGATAATTCAAAATTTCAGAGCAGAAACATTATGCATATATTGTTAATTAACAACACATTACATGACATATTTCTAACCATAAATCTGAATTTCGTCCAACGAAAATCTGCCGGCATGAAACGACTAAAAATGTTGAATTTCACTTAACATTTCTTTAAAAATAAGAAGTCGGTTCGTGATTCCGTCTGCCACGGGACTGACAAATACGCGGATTGGTACTTGCTTCACCGGATTTAGTTCATGGGATATGTCCGTTTGTTATCTGATTCGGCCCGGAAGTGCTGGAGCCTGCTCCTCACCATGCCTTCATTGCATTCATGGACCTGCTGGATATTTAACAGGAGTATGCTATTTTTTTTTCTGAATCCCTTTTTTATTCGGCTTGCGCACTGTTACTTTGCACCTCCTGAAATATGAAACACACCTAAAAGCGGAGGCTGATTTGGCAACCATAGCGACCACAGGCAACAAAGGCAAAGGAATCCGTTCCGATTGCCAGGTAACCCTTGAATTAAGGCAGAGCGGAGGGACAGAGATCCGGCTGACCAGCAAGGTAAAGGTTATGTACGGGGAATCTATCCTCACATTGTGTAACAACATGTTCCGGCATTACAACATTGAGCATGCCCTGCTTGAGCTTGACGATACCGGAGCCCTTGAACCGGTGATTGCAGCACGGCTCGAAGCTGCGATCCGTAAACTTACCGGAAGCACCCTGGAATTTCTGCCGGAAATGCTTCCGCAGAACAACTACCGGACTGAGAAGGACCGGGATCGCTTTTCGAGGCTTTACCTTCCCGGCAACAGCCCCAGTCTGATGATCAATGCCGGGATTCACAAGCCAAACGGCATCATCCTCGACCTGGAAGATGCTGTGGCTGTGAGCAAGAAGGAAGAAGCCAGGTTTCTGGTAAGAAATGCCCTCCGGAGCATCGATTTCTATGGTGCAGAGCGCATGGTCCGCATCAACCAGGTGCCTGCCGGACTTGAGGACCTGGATTACATTGTTCCCCACAACGTAAACCTGATTCTGGTGCCCAAATGTGAAAGTGCCGGTCAGATTGCTCAGGTAAACCAGCGCATTGACGCCATAAAAGCTGAAAAAGGAATCAGCGGCAACATCTGGCTGATGCCCATCATCGAAAGCGCTCTGGGAGTGCTGAAAGCCCATGAAATTGCCACTTCAGCCAATGTGGTGGCCATGGCCATCGGTCTGGAAGATTACACAGCTGACCTGGGAACCCGCCGCACCAATGAAGGAACCGAATCCTTCTTCGCACGCAGCATGGTGGTCAATGCCTGCAAAGCTGCCGGCATTCAGGCGATTGATTCGGTGTTCTCCGATATCGCTGATATGGAGGCCCTCAAACTGACCGTACTCAGGTCGAAAGCCCTGGGTTTTTACGGCATGGGCTGCATTCAGCGATATCGGAGAACACCGAA
>CALMDN010000159.1 GCA_937864935.1 uncultured Bacteroidales bacterium | reverse complement strand
TTTGCAGCCTATCTCTGGTCAAACGGTGAAATCACCCAGAACATCTCTGTAACTGTATCAGGCAGCTATTCTGTACAGGTTACCGATGCCATGGGTTGCATCAGTGATCCGTCAAACATCATTGCGGTGAATGTTTATCCTCCATCAACACCTCCTGTTATCATAGCCAACGGGCCGACCAGCCTGTGCGACGGAGAAACAGTAACCCTCTCAGCACCTGCAGGATATGCCGTTTATGTCTGGTCAAACGGTCAGACCACACAGAATATCATCGTCAGCACTCCGGGCAACTACTTTGTAACGGTAACAGATGTTAACGGATGTACCTCTGTTGCTTCGAATGTAATTACGGTGGATGTTGTAACTCCACCGACTGCAGACGCCGGATCCAATGCCGATGTTTGTGCCGGAGATAACTATACGATTAACGATGCTTCAGCAAGTGATTATTCTTCACTGACATGGACCAGTTCAGGTTCAGGATATTTCGTAAACAACGGAAACATTGATCCTACCTATGTTCCTTCCGCCGGCGACATCTCAACAGGAAGTGTAATCCTTACCCTGTCAGCTGTTGGCAACGGCCCCTGCACCATGGCTGCTGAAAGCTCTATGCTGCTTGGTTTCACCGATGCTCCTGCCGCCTATGCCGGTGTTGATTTCAACATCTGTGAAGGAAGCAACATCAACATCACCACAGCAACTGCAAGTAATTATCAGACCATCAGCTGGTCAACTTCGGGATCAGGTACCATCCTCAACGGCAATACCTTAACTCCGACGTATATTCCGAGCATGCTGGATATCAACAGCGGTCTTGTCTCCCTTACCCTGACTGCTTCAGCTTCAGCTCCCTGTACCATCCCTGCAAGTGATGCACTGATGGTAACCATACACAAATCACCGCAGGCTTTTGCAGGCAACAACACCAGCATCTGTCCTCCGGATCAGTACACTACCTTAACCGCGACTGCCAGCGATTACAATCACCTGCTCTGGACAACCAACGGAACCGGTACCTTCACCGATCCTACCTCATTGGTCACTGTATATTCGCCGAGTGCAGCCGACATCATGAACGGTTCTGTAACCCTCAACCTGACGGCATATGCCAATGCTCCGTGTACTTCGGTAAGCGACGATATCGTACTCATTCTTGTACAGGATCCGATTGCCAATGCCGGCGCAGACATTACCATCTGCGAGGGTGACAATGCCATCATCAACGGAACGGCTTCTGGATACCAGTCAGTATTCTGGACAACTTCCGGCAGCGGAAACATCGTGAATGGAAATACACTGAGTCCGACCTACCTTCCGAGTGTTACCGACATTGCAAACGGATGGGTAACCCTGACCCTGACAGCCAATCCGATGGCTCCCTGTGCTTCACAGGCCATTGATGCCATGCAGCTGAACATTACCCGCAGCCCGCAGGTATTTGCCGGAAACGATGTCAGCCTCTGCCCGGCAACTCCTTATACTACAGCCTCTGCTACTGCTGCCTTCTACAGCAACCTGTTATGGTCGACCAACGGAACCGGTACTTTCTCAAATACCACCACCGTGGTTACTACCTATACACCAAGTGCATCAGATATTGCCAACGGAACCGTGACCCTTACCCTGACAGGATATGCCAATAGTCCGTGTAGCAGCGACAGCGACGAAATCGTTCTGCTGCTCTCCAACGAGGCAACAGCCAATGCCGGGCCGGATGCGCTTATCTGCGAAGGCAATAGTGTCAGCATTACAGGAGCATCAGCAACCAACTATCAGTCGCTCAACTGGGCTACTACCGGAACCGGAACCATTGTGAACGGGAATTCACTCACACCGATGTACATACCGAGTGTGGCTGACATCAACAACGGCAGTGTAATCCTGAGTCTGACCGCTACACCGATTGCCCCTTGTGCCAATGCTGCATCGGATGCCATGACGGTAACCATCAGCCGTACCCCGCAGATCTTCGCCGGTGATGACACCGCTCTCTGCCCTGCAGGCCCCTATACTACCACGAGTGCAACGGCTTCATTCTTTAGCATGCTTCAATGGACCAGCAATGGTACAGGATCATTCTCAACGCCCAATGCCCTGGTTACCACCTATACACCATCTGCTTCAGACATTGCCAACGGAAATGTAACCCTTACCCTCACCGGATTTGCCAATACTCCATGCAGCAATGTCAGCGACAACATGGTGCTCACGCTGTCACAACCCGCTACAGTAAATGCAGGCGCTGATGCTACCATCTGCGAAGGCATGCAGCACACCATTTCGGGTGCATCAGCCAGCAATTACCAGTCAATCAGCTGGATCAGCACAGGTACCGGTGTAATCATGAACGGCAACACCCTGACTCCTACCTATATTCCAAGTTTAGCCGACATTACCAACGGTGGTGTGGTGCTTAGCCTGATTGCCACGCCGGTTGCTCCATGCAGCGGCAACATTACCGACGCCATGCAGCTGACCATCACACGCACTCCGGTTGTTTTTGCCGGCACCGATGCAGCCATCTGTCCTCCGGGATCCTATACCGTAGCCGATGCAACTGCTTCGTATTGTGCAGCCCTTCTGTGGTCGAGCAGCGGAACCGGTGTATTCTCCAGCACTTCAACCCTGGTTACGATTTATACGCCCTCCCCTGCTGATATCGCCAACGGTACGGTAACCCTTACCCTTACCGGATATGCCAACAGCCCGTGCTCCAATACCAGCGACGAGGTAGTACTCTATTTTGTAGCTGAAGCTCAGGCCAATGCCGGTGCTGATGCCGTGATCTGCGAAGGCTCACAGCACCTGATCAGCGGCGCCAGTGCCTCCAACTATTCAACACTTACCTGGACAAGCAGCGGAAGCGGTTCATTCGTGAACAACGGTTCGCTCACACCAACCTATATCCCGAGTGCAGCCGACGTGAACAATGGTATGGTCATTCTTACCCTCACTGCCAACCCGGTTGCACCATGCGCCGTGGCTGCTGCCGATGCCATGATCCTGACCATAGAACGCAGGGCTACAGCCAATGCAGGTCCGAATGCCTCTACCTGTTACGGAGATGCCTATTACCTTGGCGGAGCCACAGCTTCATTCTATTCAGATGTTCTCTGGACAACCTCAGGTACCGGTACCTTTACCAACCCTGCCGAGGTCAATGCAACCTACATTCCTTCAGCTGCAGACCTTGCTTCAGGAACCGTTACCCTCACCCTCAATGCATACGGTAACACTCCGTGTACCGATGCTACTGACTTCATGGTACTTGGCATTACCCCGGGCGCTACCGTGGACGCCGGACCCGATGACAATATCTGCTTCGGCCCAGCACCTGTAACAGGAGCCAGTGCAACCAATTATGCCAGCCTGCAGTGGACCGTATCCTTCGGTACCGGTATCATCATCAATGCCGGCAACATTATGCCGACTTACCTGCCAAGTGCCGGTGACCTTGCCAACGGATATGCAATTCTTACGCTGACTGTCAACCCGCTGGCACCGTGTACCGATCCGATTGCCGACAACAAAACACTGACCATCAGTGAGACTCCGATCGTGGATGCAGGTCTTGATGCCATCATCTGCCAGGGTTCATCCTATACCATCAACGATGCTACTGCCGCCAACTACGCCATGCTTCAGTGGAGTACATCGGGCAGCGGAACCTGGGTAAACATCAATACCCTCAATCCTACCTATACTCCGAGTGCCGCAGATGTTGCAGCCGGCTCAGTCGTTCTCACCCTGGAAGCCACCAACGGAAGCTGTCCGGTTGTTACCGACTACATGCAGCTCAACATCCAGCCTGAAGTTACGGTGGATGCAGGCTCTGACGCCGACATCTGCGAAGGAAGCACCTATACCGTCTTCAGCGCAACAGCTACCAATTACAGCAACATCAACTGGATCACCTCGGGAAGCGGCTCATTCAGCAACAGCGCCGTACTGAATCCGGTTTACACACCGAGTGCAGCCGATATCGCCGCCGGCAGTGTCGTTCTGACCCTCACCGGAATCTCATCCGCACCTTGTGCCGGAAGTGCAACCGACAACATGACCCTCAATATCCGCTACAGCCCTGTGGCTGATGCCGGAACCGACGGAACCGTCTGCGAAGGCGATCAGTACATCATTACCGGTGCCATGGCATACGATTATGCATCTGTCATCTGGACTAGTACCGGAACCGGAACATTCCTCAACGGGTCGTCGCTGAGTGCAACCTACATTCCGAGCCCGGCAGATATTGCTGCAGGCAGCGTTACCCTCACACTGATTGCATCCAATCCTCCGTGTGCCGATGACACCGATTCACAGTCGCTCACCATTATCCAGTCACCGCTCGTAAATGCCGGTCCGGATGTAACCATCTGCAACTCCTGCAATTATACTGTTTCAGGTGCAGTTGTCAACAATGCTGTGAGCTACAGCTGGTCAACCACCGGAACCGGAACCATCACCAACGGAACCACCCTCACCCCGACCTATCAGCCTGGTGCAGGTGATATCTCCAATGGTTCAGCAACCCTGATCCTCACAGCAGTAAGTGCTTCAGGTTGCGGCAGCTTCAGTGATGAAATGGTTATCTTCATCAATCAGAATCCTGACCTTGACTTTACCTGGGAACCGATCTGTGAAGGACAGCCTACCAACTTCTTTGTGGATGAGACCATGACCGATGTGAACTCCATTGCTGTATGGCACTGGAACTTCGGCGACGGCTTCTATGCCAACGTGATGAACCCCTCACACACCTTCCCGGCAGTGGGCGTTTATGAAGTTACCCTGACAGCAACAGATACTGCAGGATACACCTCCATCATCAGCCATTTCGTTCAGATCAACAGCTCACCCATTGCCTTCTTCAGCTTCGACACCCCGAATTGCGAAGGAAACGCCACCCAGTTCAACAACCTTTCATCTACTGAGAATGGCTACATCACCCGCTGGGTATGGAATTATGGTGATGGCTCGGCCAACGATACCATCTACTTCCCGAATGATCCGAATCCTGAGCATACCTATGCCAACTCAGGTATCTTCGAAGTAAGCCTCAATGTACTAAACTCTTATGGTTGTGAGAATACATTCTCCGTTGAAGTAACCGTGACGCCTAATCCGGTGGCCAACTTCTACTACACCACCCTTTGCGAAGACCTGCTGGTGAACTTCCAGGATGCTTCCTTCCCGAATGGTGCCGGTAACATTGAAGCCTGGGCATGGAATTTTGACGATCCTTCATCCGGAATCTTCAACACTTCTGACCTCGAGGATCCGCAGCACATTTTCAGTGCCCCGGGGACCTACAATGTAACCCTGCAGATTACCAATTTCAACAACTGTACCGACACCATTACCAAACAGGTAACTGTAGGCGGAGCCCCGGCTGTTGAATTCACCTGGCAGTCTTCGTGTTCTGAGGCCCTAACCAGCTTCTTCGCCGACGCTACGGTTATCAATCTGAATGCAGTGGCAACCTTCGCCTGGGAATTCGGCGACGGCGGCATCTCCAACCTTCAGGATCCGCAGCATATGTACGCAGCCGGCGGAGACTACACCGTTATGCTGACCATTACCGATACCGCTGGTTGCAGCAACACTGTCAGCCACCTGGTACATGTAAGTCCGCTGCCGGATGCTTACTTCAGCTTTACTGCACCAACCTGTTTCCAGACTGAAACAGAATTCAACGACCTGTCGTACACCCAGTCAGGTTACATCACCGAATGGGAATGGATCTTCGGCGACGGCAATACAACCATTGTTACTTTCCCCAACAACCAGAATGTAACCCATCAGTATGCCAGTGCCGGATTCTACAATGTAACCCTCAACATCACCACTTCTGAAGGTTGTGAGGCTACTGAAACCATCATGGTTGAAGTAATTCCGAATCCGGTGGCCAACTTCATCAATACCAGCTCCTGTCTGGGCGAAGCGGTTGAATTTACCGACCTTTCGCAACCGAACGGCGGTGGTCAGATTACAGGATGGGCCTGGAATTTCGGTGATCCGACTTCCGGAGTAAACAACACCTCACTGCTTACCAACCCAACCCATGTATATGCACAGCCAGGCACTTACACCGTAAGCCTGATTGTAACCACGGGCAACAGCTGCGCTGATACTACTACCAGAACTCTTACCATTGCTCCGGCACCGGTGGTTGACTTTGCCTTCACCACAGGCTGTTCGAACGATACCATTCAGTTTACCAGCTCAACCTATGTTAACATGGGTGCTACCCTCAACTGGATGTGGGAATTCGGCGACGGTACCACTTCAACCGAAGCAGATCCCCAGCACATTTACCTGAGCCAGGGTATCTATACTGTAAACCTTACCATTACCGACACAGCAGGCTGTACTGCCAGCATTTCCCACCCGCTGAATGTGATTCCGGGTCCGCAGGCGATGTTCAGCTTCACAGCTCCGGCTTGCTCAGGCACCGACGTTCTGTTCAACGACATGTCGGTTGCCAATGGCAGTGTGATTACTTCATGGCTGTGGGATTTCGGCGATGGAAACACCCAGCTGATCAATGCTCCGGGCAATCCCGACGTAACCCATGTATATGCCAATGCCGGTGTTTACACAGTAACACTCAGCATCACCAACCTCGAAGGATGCGATGCCGAAACCAGCATGGATGTACAGGTTGTAACCGGTCCGACCGCTGAATTTGAATTCGAACCCGGTTGCCTCGGATCACCGGTTGCCTTTACAGATCTTACTTCAACCAATGGCGGCCCGGCCCTTGTACAATGGCTGTGGAACTTTGGCGATCCCGCATCAGGGACCTCCAACACCTCCAACCTGACCAATCCGGTTCACGTATTCAACCTTGAGGGAACATACAATGTACTCCTTACGGTTACCAGTGCCAGTGGTTGTATTGATACAGTTCAGCATACCGTGGTGGTTACCCCGCTGCCGCTTGTAGCCTTCCAGGTTACTTCCGGTACCTGTGTTGAGTCGCCGGTATCCTTCGAACCTGATGCTACCGTAATGGATCTTACCTCCATTGCAAGCTGGGAATGGAACTTCGGCGACGGCAGCCCCACTTCGGCCCTGCCAACACCAACCCACACCTATACCACGGTAAGTGTTTACGATGTTACACTCACCGTAACCGACCTGAATGGCTGTATAAACAGCATTACGCAGCAGGTTTCCATCGGTGCCCTCCCGGTTTCAGCATTCACCTTTGTAAGTGCCTGTGCCGACAACACCACCTCCTTTACTGATCATTCCTACACCGTTACCGGTGAAGCGATTACAGCCTGGTCATGGAATTTCAATGATCCGAACGCAGTCCCCGGCACCGATGTATCAACAGAACAGAACCCGGTTTACCAGTATGCAGCAGAAGGTCTCTACAATGTAACCCTTACCGTTACTACTGAAAACGGATGCAGCGGATCAGTAACCGTACCTGTTCAGGTATTCCCGGCTCCGACGGCAGCATTCACCTATGTGACCAATGCCTGTGCCAACGGATCGGTAGGATTCCAGGATGCTTCCACCAGCTATCAGGGAGCCATCACCGCCTGGGAATGGGAATTTGAGCCAGGATACACCTCCATACTCCAGAATCCAAACCACATCTTCTTCCACTCCGATAGCTGTTACAATGTACGGCTGGTGGTTACCGACCTTCGCGGATGCATCGACACCCTGTTACAGCAAGTCTGTGTTCCTGCAGGACTTGAAGTGGAGATTGAACACAATGTTACCTGCTTCGGTGATACCACCCTGTTTAACCCGGTGGTGATCTCTCCGGTAGGTGATTCACTGGTTGCCTTTGAATGGGATTTCGACGATCTCGCCTCAGGCATCCACAATACCTCCACCCTGCGTAACCCTTCACATTACTTCGCAACACCCGGATCCTACCTGGTTTCACTCAATACAACAGACGAAAACAACTGTGTAACAAGGATCTACAAGCGGGTCGATGTACTCAGTCTGCCGGTACCTGCTTTCAGTTATGTAGCCGGGACCTGCGACAGCACCATCTACTTTACCGACAACTCGAATGGCAATGGCGCAACAATCACCAGCTGGATATGGAATTATGGCGATGGTACATCCGATACCCTCACCACTGCCCCGGCCGATGTTGACCACTTCTATGCCACTGCCGGTATCTTCGAGGTAAGCCTTACCACCACTACAGCCAACGGATGCGAAGCAACCTATACAACCAGTGTTGACAGGATGCCGTGTATCACAGCCGGATTCACCAGTCTGGATACCCTCACCTGCGAACGTCATGAACTTACCTTCGAAGACCAGTCGTTCTGCGGCAATCCGATTGACCGCTGGGAATGGAACTTCGGTGATGGCGATACCCTGGTATACACAGCAATTCAGCCAACGGTAACTCACATCTATCAGCTTGGCGGCACCTACAATGTAAGCCTCGTTGTTTCGACCACCGTAGCCGGGAAAACAGTGAATGACACCCTTGTACAGACTGTAAAAGTCCTCACCTCCCCGGTTGCAGCCTTCGCCGTAAGCGATGTCTGTCTCAACCAGAACACCATCTTCACCGACCAGTCGACCTGGACAGAATCGAAGATCAGTGAATGGAGCTGGGATTTCGGCGATCCGCTTTCGGTGTACGACACCACTTCGATGCGCAACCCTGCCTATCTGTACGACCGTGCAGGACTCTTCACCGCAAGCCTCACCGTAACCAACGAATACGGATGTACCGATACCATCAGCCACCAGCATACGGTTCACTACCTGCCGGTTGCCGACTTCAGTTACAGCCTGGCCTGCCAGAACAACTTCACGTTGTTCACCGATCTGAGCGACAGTGCCGATGCCCACATTGAACAATGGTGGTGGAGGTTCAGCGATTCACTGAATATGCTTGGCCTGGCCGGCGTTCAGCACCCGCACTTTACCTTCGAAAACACCGGTATCTATGATGTTGAGCTTACCATCGTGAATGCTTTCGGATGCGCCGACACCATTGCCAAAGAACTCACCGTAAACCCGAAACCTACCAGCGCCTTCTCATTCACAGAGAATTATGAGAATACCCAGGGAAGGGTACTGTTTACCAATGGTTCGATCGGTGCCAACGCCTACGAGTGGAACTTCGGTACCGGAATCCAGTCATTTGAGATCGATCCGGTTATTGATTTCACCTCTGAAGGTAAATACGAAATCTCACTCATCACCCTGAACGAGTTTGGCTGCCCCGATACCCTGAGCATGGAATACAACCTGATGTTCAAGGGACTCTGGGTACCCAATGCCTTCTCGCCCAACAACCCCAATGGAGCTGTGAAACAATTCAAACCTGTTGGAATTAATATCAGATCATACCTGATTGAAGTTTATGACACCTGGGGCAACCTGCTCTGGTCATCGGATAAGCTTGATGATAACGGGTCGCCTGCCGAAGGCTGGAACGGAAGCTTTAACGGGAATATGCTTCAACAGGATGTTTACCTCTGGAAAGCAAGGGCAGTTTTCAAAGATGGCTCAATCTGGCAGGGCAGCGATGTCGGCGACAACACCAACATACCACAGAAAACTTCCGGAACCGTTACACTCATCAGGTAATCCTGAAACTACATACAACCCGAAAAAAACTACATCATGAAAACTATACGGATTTCCCTGCTAACTTTACTTGCAGCACTGGTTTCAGGTCTTTCACAAGCACAAGACCCCCTCTTCTCACAATTCTATAACAATCCCATTTATTACAATCCGGGAGCAGTCGGACTCACCCCGGGCCTCAGGGCCAGGTTCACGGTCCGCGATCAGTGGCCTGAATTGCCGGCAGACCTCAGGAACTATACCTTCAGCATGGATTTCGCCGAACGCGATATTCCGGGATCGGGAGGATTGGGCCTGATGGTGATGTCAGACAACGCCGGATCGGGCTACCTCAAGACTTCGGTTGTCGGGCTGTCAACAGCTGTAAGGGTTGCTGTTCAGGAGAACATGGTGGCCCAGGTGGGTATCATGACCTCCTTTGTGCAGAAGCGGCTGAACTGGGATAACCTGGTTTTTACCGATCAGCTCGACCCGGTCTACGGAAACATCTATGAAACAAGCTTCCAGGAACCGACAGCAGGCAATGTGGTTTATCCAGACTTTTCAACCGGGGGCGTTTTCAGGTTTACCGAAAGCAGCAACACCTTCAGTGCCATTCAGGGAACCTTCGGTCTGGCGGTACATCACATCTTCCGGCCCAACGAATCGTTCATCGGCCTTACCTCTCCCCTGCCCCGCAAATTGTCGATTACCGGCGATATGCTGTTTGAAATTGACGGTGGTTCCAACGGTCCGTTCTTTGAACGCGACAGCAAGAAAAACAATTTCAAGTTCAATCCGGGCTTTATTTATGAATCTCAGGCTGACTTCAGAACCTATATGGTGGGTCTGAACATCCTGAAGTCGTCGATATACAGTGGTGTATGGTTCCGTAACCGCACCTCTGAACTGGCAAAATCAAACGACCTGATCTTCATGCTCGGACTGAATGCCCCTTTTACCAGTCAGACCCGTATGAAAATCAACTACAGCTACGACTTTATCCTAACAGAAGTCAGAACAGCAGCCGGCTGCTCGCATGAAGTTTCCATTACCATCGAGCTCGACGACTTCAACATGTTTAACCGTGGAAGAAGAAATGGCGGATTCGGTTTTTCAACCCGCAATCACCGCACCATGGAAGAACTGCAGTGTTCACCCTTCTGATCAAAATTTAGCGATCCCCCCGACCATTACTTCTGTTATGGTTTTCGCAAGAAAGGCCCCGAAAGGGGCTTTTCCCGTTTCAGAAGGTTGCAGTTCGCATCCGGATAGCTTTAACAACTATGTATCGTCGCGTAAGTACATACTTACCGTTAACCTGGTTCAAAAAGTATATCTGTTTACAGTCTGATTTTCAATACATAAACTGACATCTCATTGTCCGGTATCCTGCTACAGTAAACGACCTGAATGCCCGTATAACACCATAAGCAAAGCCTACAACTTCAATATTTTTTCAACCTCACAGAAATCGTTGTTGAAAAATTTAAGAAAATATACGCCACTTGTTAACCCGGCGACATTCAGAACCAACAAATTATCTGCTATCTGATGCTCACTTACTTCAGCTCCATTCTCATTGGTAACAATCAAACTGCATTGGTTAACCGAATTCTGAATCAGGATGGTTAATTCAGTGTTTACCGGATTCGGATAAACCTGAATAAATCCTGCATCTGTATTTGCAGCCATTCCTGACAGCCCGCCGTTGGTTGTTTTTAAAATAATCCCCTCATCTCCTCCGGTATATCCGGTCAGTGAATCGACAAAAAAGACTGACCTTAGTGTTTGGGTAATCCCGCTTGCCTCACCTGACCACAAATTACCGCTGTCGGTAGTTCTCATGAT
>CALMDN010000158.1 GCA_937864935.1 uncultured Bacteroidales bacterium | reverse complement strand
ATGGCTTCATTCACCGAGTGAAGGCATTGTTCGAGAAAAAACTTAAGGTTGTAGTTAACAATTACAACCGATAGTTTCATGAAATGTGCGGCTTAAATCACGGAAAGGAAGGTGCTTCAATTGCAGAGGCTGCTTCCGTTTTCCGCCGGTAAAGATAGTGAAATGCACCGGAATAAAAATCCTGTGTTCAGGAGTGTGCTGCCAGGGGATGATTTGCTTTTTCACGGACGGAACAACGGTCAGAACACTTTAGTAAGTCCTTAAAAGAGACAACGGAAGGCCTGCATGCTGAATAAAGTGCAACGGAATGTCAGGACGGTTGATTGCTGCAACCTAACGGAATCCGGAGTGATGAATGATTCAGATTGAACAGAAAACCGGAATACGGGGCCATACTATACATCATTGGTAAGCTCGCCAATCCCGGACAATCTTTAGTTTTCAACTAAACTGACGATGTTGCAGGGCCCTGTTTTAATTCCATAATGCAATCTTTATGATGCAAAACGGAAACAAAGGGTGCATGTATAAACATCCTTACAAAGGCTGTTCCCCGGTAAGTTGCTAACTTTGCCATGATTTTTATGGAACAGCACCGCCATTTTATGCTTCACAAGCCATATGGCATCCTGAGTCAGTTCGTGAGCGAGCACGACTGGAAACAGGTGCTGGGTGTACTGTATGCTTTTCCGGAAGGCACCATGCCGATCGGCAGGCTGGATGAAGACAGCGAGGGCCTGCTGCTGCTGACGACCGACGGGGTGCAGAGCGAGAGGGTGAGGGCAAAAAGTCTCGAAAAGGAATATTATGCCCAGGTTGACGGACGGATCACAGCAGAGGCGGTGGAACTGTTGAAACAGGGCGTCGATATCGGCATACGAGGGGTAAAATACCGGACACGGCCCTGCAAAGTTGAGATATTACAGTCAGATCCCGGATTTGCGCCCCGCACCAGAAAGATCCGCGACGACCGGCATGGCCCCACCACCTGGATTTCGATCACGCTTTCAGAAGGAAAGAACCGGCAGATCAGGAAAATGACTGCCGCCGTAGGGTTTCCTACTCTCCGGCTGTTCAGGGTAAGGATAGGAGACCTGGAACTCGGTGACCTTAAGCCGGGGGAGGTGCGCGAAACCGGACCTTTTGTGCCCTGAAACCTTATACATCAGTTATTCAGCTGATTTCCCGTTAAAGATTGAGCCTGTTCCGAAAAGTCAAAAAACCTGTTTACAGACTGGACTCAAGATTTTCGCAGACAAATGCAAACAAAGCCGGCTGTATCCCCGGGTAGGTCAGGTTTTCCGGTAAAAAGGTACTGAGCTGTATATCAGCGATTTCTGATTCAGGTAGTGGACCAAGGCTGGTGATGTCAGCCAGAAAAAGGTAGCCGTAGCCGGTTGTCACGGCTGTTTCAACCTTGTAAGGTCCGATGCATTTGAGCGAGAAATCCAGGGCACCGGTTTCCTCAAAGAGCTCCCGGGCAGCGGCGGCTTCCGGGTTTTCCCCATCTTCAATATGACCGCCCGGGATTTCCCAGGTGCTGCGTTCGCGGTGTCGTACAAATATCCACTGATTCCGGTACCTGGCGCCGATCACCACGTACACGGCCCTGCTGCCGGTCTCCGGCACTCCGGTGAGGGTTACGCTGGCTTTGTTCACAGTTCCCATCAGCTGAAATCCGGATGAAGAAGACCATCGGAGAACCGCTTCATAAACGCGGCCACATGTACCGCATCCATCAGGCCGTGGTGGGCATGGATGGCAACAGGAAGCATCATTCGGCCACCCGATTCGTGAAACCTGCCAAAGGTAATTTTTGGCACGCTGTCGCGATAAGTGAAATGCCGGGGATGGGTAAGGCCGCTGAAACTGATCCAGGGAATGGATGAGAAATGGATGACATCGGTGCGCCGGGTCTGTTCGTTCTGGCGAAGACCGGAAGAACTGAGAACAGCAGCCGTTTCTCTGGCAGTTTCTGCACTGAACACCTCAAAGGAAGCGGAATGGGCAATGAACGAAAACGCAAAGGTCTGATCGGGCCTGCCAATGGTTGAAGCAGCGTGAACTTCGTTGTAACAGACCGGCACCCCATCCTCAATCCGGTACCTGAATTCTTCGGTCTGGTTGGCCGCTTTCAGCGCCTGAAATAAATAGAAATGAAAGAAAGGTACCTTACCGGCCCTGCATTGTTCCAGGGCTTCAGTGCAATCGGCTTCGGTAACGATGCCGAAAAACGGCTCATCAAACCCTTTGAAAAAATCAAAGTGCTCTTTTCTTTTCCAGGTATCCAGGTCAATGATTGATTTCATAGGAAGCGATAAATTGAGGAAGCTGGTCAATGGTGCTGAGTTCAGTAAAAAGCGGATGATCAGGCAGATGATCCGTTTGCTCATGCTGCCAGGTGGTATGAAAGGGTATATGTACGGCGTGTCCGCCCAGGCTGAGGACGGGAAGTATATCTGATTTTACTGAATTTCCGACCATCAGAAATTCAGCGGCCGGGATGTCGAGGTGACTGAGCAGGCGCCGGTAGTTGGCCTCCTTTTTATCACGCATGATTTCTATGTGATGGAAATATTTCTCAAGTCCCGACTTGCTGAGTTTTCTTTCCTGGTCAACAAGATCGCCTTTGGTAGCCAGAATGAGGCGGTACCTGGCAGAAAGCTGCTGCAAAGCCTCCTCAACACCTTCGAGCAGCACCACATCCCTGTTGATGAGGGATTTTCCCAATCCGGTGATCTCCCGGATTGTCTGTGCATCAACACGGTCATTGCTTACGTTGAGGGCGGTTTCAACCATCGAAAGGACGAAGCTTTTGGCGCCATAACCGTAAAGCTCCAGGTTCGCCATTTCTGTGCTGAAAAGAATTCCGGAAACCTCCGCTTCCGGTTTCCACCCTGAAAGCAACCGGCAAAGCGCCTTTTCAGCTTCCAGGTAGTTGGGCTCATTTACCCAAAGGGTGTCGTCGGCATCGAATCCGATTACGGTGATCATTTTCTGAACTTTTTATTGGTTTCCGGAAAGGGCAGACATCAGCGCAGTAATCCCGGGTGTTTATCCCGCACCCCAGGCTCATGTTGTGCTGACCCTGTAAATGCCCACTGACCCATTTTCCATCGCTGGCAAAGGTAAAGCAAATCCGGGACCTGCTGCAAAACTCCTGCAGGCAGTCCCGGATACACACCGATGAAAAGAGTTTCAGATTCCGTAGTTCTTTCTGACGAAGGCAAAATACCAGGATGCCGGCATCAGCCGCTTCATGGGCAGCAGGATATTGGCCGGATAGGCCACCGGATAGCGGAGTTTTCTGCTTTGATCGGTGGCAGCTTTGTAAATGGTTTTGGCAACAGCTTCTGCCGGAGCTCCTTTTTCACCGGCAGTCTTGTTCAGTTTTTCAACTTTTGCTGTAAAGGCATTGTAATCGTCGGTGAAGGATGGCTTGACAAATGCCCTGCTGCGGCCGTAAAACTCTGTTTTAATGGCACCCGGTTCAATGATCTTTACCCTGATGTTGAATTGCTCTGCTGCGAATTGCAGCGATTCGGAGAAGCCCTCAACAGCCCATTTTGACGCGTGGTAAATACTGAACAGGGGGAAGGCGACCCTGCCACCGACGCTGGCAATCTGCACAATGGTGCCGGACCTGTTGGGTCGCATGTGTTTCATGGCTTCACGGGTAACACGCATCAGGCCCATTACATTGGTTTCGAGTTGTCTGCGGATGAATTCATCGTCCATGGCCTCAAAAACACCATCGGCACCATATCCGGCATTGTTAACCACGACATCAATCTTACCGAAGTCCCGGATGACCTGACTGAAAGCTTCTGATACTGAGCTACCGTCAGTAACATCGAGGCTGTAGAGCCTGATTCCGCCGATTTTCGCAAGTTCTGCCTCCCTGGAAGGATCACGCATGGTGGCGGCTACATTCCAGCCGTTGTTGGCGAAATAAATGACTGCAGCCCTTCCGATACCACTGGATGAGCCGGTTATTAGCACTGTTTTTTTCATTTTAAGTGAATATTTGTTCATTATTTATTAAAAAAAAGTTCTGTTTGTGCCCGGAAATGAGCTGTTTCATGAACTGTGAAGCTGCTGAGGTTTATTTTCTGATGCTGTTCCAGCCCATCTCTGTGTATAGTTCAAGTTGTCCCGGACCGGGCGGAATACCGGAATCAATGTGGTACTTGGCAATTTCATTGGCAGCACCCATCAGCTGACTGAGGATTACCGGAACAGGCAGATCTATTATAATCTGTTGTTGGACTGCTGAATGAAGCAGATTTTCCAGGGGCTTCAGCATTTCTTCAGCCTTGAATCTGGTTTCGTCAGAAATGAAAGGTGATTTATAGAATTGCTCAATAAAGATCATCCTTTCGGGATTCCGGATACAGCCTTTGAAATAGTTCATCCACATCCTTCCGAAGGAGGTGTGAAAGGGCTCTCCGGCAACAAACCCCTCGCTCATCTCCTTGATTTTTATCTCTTTCTGATGCAGAAACAATTCATCAATCAGGCTTTCTTTCGAAGGAAAATACTTGTAGACAGTACCCGTTGCAACGCCTGCCTTTTTCGCAACATCTGCCATGCGAAGACCGGCAAAACCGGTCTGCAGCACCAGTGAAAGGGTTGCCCTGAAAATTGCATCACGTTTCTGATTGTCCCTGGGTTTTGACATAAAAGTGAATTATTGTTCACTTAAAACGCAGTTTGTCAGAAATTGTTTTTGAGTCAGAATATTTTTTTTCACCAGTGTGCGGGGAAAATAATTGGTTCCTTTGAACTGATTGATAATACTGGATTACAGCCATTGTTCAAAACAGCTACCTTACTTTCTTCTTTTGACACCAACACACGAAATCACCAACTTATTTATCTGATTCAGAGCAATTCCTGCCTGACTGCGTCAAGCAGACAGGCCTGCCTGTTTGCTCAGGCAGACAGGCCTGCCTGACTGCTCAGGCAGACAGGTTGGTGTCCCTATAGCCATCGGGATGGGGTTTTGGTGTCAAGGTTTCTTTTACTTTAACCGGACAATAATGATTTTTTTCTGATTCTTTGAATAAACCCTCCCCAAAGCTGCTAAAACCGGGAATGAGATTTTCTTAAATAAGCTTAAAGGATTGGTGCTTTTCCCGGCCGGTTTCTCCTGGCTTAAGTTTGATCATAGCCACCTTATATCCTGAAGGGTAAAAAGGATGGTTACCATGATCACACCCAGGCCGTTGGAAAGAATGCCTTATGGGGAATCAGAAAACACAGAGATCTAAAGACCCAGCAGGAACATCAGCGGAACATCCAGTCTTCGCTTCCAGGCCTTTTCAGAATGATCATCGCCCGGGAAGAAACGGGTAATCCAGTTGTCAGGCTGATAACCTTTTGCTTTCATGATGCCATCGGCTTCCTGCTGCAGGGGGGGATAAAGGGCATCCAGGGTCTGGTCACCGAAGTCAAAGTAGAGTTGGTGTGTCCGGGGATCAGGCAGGTTGCTTTTCAGGTATCTGAAAAAGGCTGCCGGACAGGGGTTGTTATCCATTGAGAATACCCCCGGCCAGTGTGTGCTCAGACAGGCTGCTCCGCCGAAAACCTCCGGATATTCACAGATGGCATACATGGAGATCAGTCCGCCCATGCTTGACCCGGCA